>CAXTRU010000026.1:9307-18806 GCA_964246665.1 uncultured Acidobacteriaceae bacterium | reverse complement strand
GATGCCGGCAACGGGGCGGAGGTGGGCGGAACGGCGCCCATTGCCGACCAGGGCATCGGCACGGCGGCGAAGGCGCTTGGTGAACAAGAGCACGAGCCGCTGCGCGATGAAAGCGACGATCAGTGCGCCAACAATCGCCGGCAGCCCGTTCTGTACGAAGTGCAGCAGATCCGTATGCCACCCATGCTCCACAGAAAGCAAGGTGTGTTCCTCTTGTGGCACAGCGGGGGGCAGGGGCATGATGGGGGTGTCCTCGCTAGAGGATAGCGAAAGTGGGCGCTGCAGGAGCAGGTGCCCCGTCGCGAACGCAGGAGGAGTGTTATGGGGCAGGCGGGCATAACAGGCAGCAGGCGTGGCTGGAGGCGCACAGTGCGAAGGGTGGCGGTCGTGGCTCCGCTCCTTTGCGCTCTTTCAGCGGGCGCGGGTCAGATCGATCCGGGTGCCCGGGGCGGCGTACAAACGGCGCCCACCCGGCCATCCTTCGGCAATGACCCGCTCGGGCCACCCAACCCGGCCGTTGGGCCGAACGCGCGCAAGCTGGAGCATCTGCGGGAGGATGAGCGGCATAAGCGCCTGCTTTCCGACACGGCGAAGCTGGTCGAGCTGACCAATGAGCTGAAGGATGAGATCGATAAATCAAGCAAGGATGAGCTGTCCTTGGATGTGGTGCGCAAGGCAGCTGAGATCGAGAAGCTGGCGCACGACGTGAAAGAGCGCATGAAAAGCTGACGGGGCGGCTTCGCAGCGAGGCTCGGTCTCCGACGGGTACAATCTGTCTGTTGTTTGACCGGGAAGGAGCGCGCCGGGTGGCAGGAAAAAGGCGAGCGGAGATCAGGGCCATGCAAGGTGTCACGGCAGCGGTGCGCGACCCATCCAAGGGGACGGTGAATAAGGGCGGGCTATCCGACGAGCAGCTGTTGGAGTTCTACCGGCTGATGCTGCTGTCGCGGCGCGTCGACGACCGGGAGATCCTGCTCAAGCGGCAGCAGAAGATCTTCTTTCAGATCTCTTGCGCCGGCCACGAGGCCCTGCTGGTGGCGGCCGGAATGGCGCTAAGGCCCGGCTACGACTGGTTTTTTCCGTACTACCGCGACCGGGCGATCTGCCTGGCGCTGGGCAATACCGCGGAAGAGCAGTTACTGCAGGCGGTGGGTGCGGCTGAGGATCCGGCCTCCGGTGGACGGCAAATGCCTTCACATTGGACCAGCCGTCGGCTGAACATCGTATCGCCATCGTCCTCCACGGCAACCCAGTGTCTGCAGGCAGTCGGGTGCGCCGAGGCAGGACGCTACTTTCGCGAGCATCCGCAGGCCGCGGCGAAGCCTGAGGGTGCGGCGATGCCGGATTACCGGCAGTTCAAAGACGTGCACTTCGGGGCCGACGAGGTAGTCTACGTTTCCATCGGAGAGGGCTCGACTAGCCAGGGTGAGTTCTGGGAGTCGCTGAACACGGCGTCGAACCTGAAGCTGCCCGTGCTGTACCTGGTGGAAGACAACGGCTACGCGATCTCGACGCCGGTGGAGGTGAACACCCCGGGTGGCAACATCTCTCGGCTGGTCGCAAATTTCCCGAACTTCCACTTCGTTGAGGTGGACGGTACGGACGCGATCGCCAGCTATGAGGCGCTGACCGAGGCGGTGGCGTACTGCCGGGCGGGTCGCGGACCGGCGCTGGTGCATGGTCACGTGGTTCGGCCTTATTCGCATTCGCTCAGCGACGATGAAACGCAGTATCGCTCCGCCGAGGAGTTGGAAGCCGATGCGCTGCGCGACCCGATTGCGCGCATGCAGGCCTGGCTTATCGGTAACGGTATCGCGGACGACGAGCGAATTCGGCAGATCGAGAACAGCGTTGAAGTTGAGGTGCAGCGGGCGAGCGATCGTGCCCTGGCCGCTGCTCCGCCGCAGCCGCCGAGCATCCTGGAGCACGTCTACTCAGAGGATCTGCGGCCCAACGATGCCGTGTTTGCGCGTGAGGTGTTGGCGGGAGCGGCTGACGCCCAGGAGCGGACCTTGCTGGACGGCATCAATGCCTGCCTGCGCGACGAGATGCGCCGTGATGAACGGATCGTGGTGTTTGGCGAGGATGTCGCGGATGCCACGCGCGACCGCGAACTCCGCACGGGCAAGCTGAAGGGCAAGGGCGGTGTCTTCAAGGTCACGGCCGGGCTGCAGAAGGAGTTTGGCAGCGACCGGGTGTGGAACTCGCCCTTGGCTGAGGCCAACATCGCGGGCCGGGCGATCGGCATGGCCACCCGCGGGTTAAAGCCCGTGGTAGAAATTCAATTCTTCGATTACATCTGGCCGGCTATGCACCAGATGCGCAACGAGTTATCGGTGATGCGGTGGCGGTCAAACGGGACCTTCTCGTGCCCGCTGGTCATGCGGGTGCCGATCGGTGGGTATCTTACAGGTGGATCGATCTATCATTCGCAATCGGGCGAAAGCATCTTCACCCACACTCCGGGTGTGCGGGTCGTCATGCCGTCAAACACGCTGGATGCGGTAGGTTTGTTGCGAACAGCGATCCGCTGTGACGATCCTGTGCTCTTCCTGGAGCACAAAAACCTGTACCGCGGTGCTTTCGGGCGAGCGCTGTACCCAGGCCCCGACTACACCGTGCCGTTTGGCAAAGCCAAAATCGTCAAGCCTGGCAAGGACTTGTCGGTAATCACCTACGGTGCGGTTGTGCCCCGGGCGCTGCAGGCCGCTCAGCGCATGGAGCGCGAGCGCGGTATCGGCGTGGAAGTGGTTGATCTGCGAAGTCTTACCCCGTTCGACTGGGAAGCGATTGCCGCCACCGTGCGCAAGACGAACAAGGTTATGGTGGCGCATGAGGACATGCTGAGCTGGGGGTATGGTGCGGAGATCGCGGCGCGCATCGGTGACGAGCTGTTCCACCACCTCGATGCGCCGGTCAAGCGTGTCGCCGGCATGGACACCTTTGTGGCGTACCAGCCGTTGTTGGAGGATGTCATCCTCCCACAGGCAGACCGGCTCTTTGCGGCCATGGTGGAGTTGGCAGCGTACTAAAGTTTCGCAACTTCGTGCCGATAAGGTGGGTTGAAGGGGAACAGGGATGCGCAAGGCGTCCAACTCCTCTTGAAGGGACCGCTTTATGGCTCGTCGGGGCTTGCAGGTGAAAGCGTACAGTGTGACCGGTGCGCTCCTAAGGGGAGCCACTGCGGGCCTATTGTGCTCCGTCCTGGCTCTGCCCGCTGATCTGGTTGCGGGGACCGTTCGTCAAAGAGGGACCAAGCCCGCGGTCCCGGTGTCACAGATCGCCCCGGAACAACGAGCGCTCCACGCCCTCGACAGGCTCACCTTTGGCCCGGGGCCCGGCGACGTGGCGGCCGTGGAAAGAGAGGGTCTCGATGCCTGGTTTCAGCGCCAACTGCGTCCGGAACAGATTCCGGACACCGCGCTGAACTCCAGACTCTCCCACTTTCCAGCCATGCAGCTCAGCCAGCCGGAGCTCGTGCAGCGCTATCCGACGCCTGAGATGCTGCGTCGCTATACCCGCGGCGACTTGACCATGCCGGACGCCGATGTGGAGCGCGTGATCTACGCCGACGCGTCGCTAAGCTACCAGGAGAAGATTGCCGCCAGAAAGGCCACGCAGTCGGAGGCTGGAGCAGCGGCTCTGATGGCCGCACCGGTCGGCAGCAGTGCAGGGTCGGCGCTGCAAAGTGCAAGCGATCCACGCTCTGCTGCCGCGCCACCTACTCGGGAGGCTGCGCCGATCGTCCGTGGTGCACCGCAGAACACGCAAACAGCAGCAGGGCAGCCAATGATCGCAGTCGCGTCCGGAGTGGATGCTAGGCCCGCATCCATGCCTGCCGCCGCGAAAGATGCCATCCTGGCGATGCCGCCGAGTGCTCGCTGGCAACGCCTGCTTTCCATGTCGCCGGAGGAAATGCAAAGCCTGCAAGCCGCGCTGAAGGGTCCCGAACAGGATCAGCTCTACGCGGGGATGACCCCCGTGCAGATGGAGCAGGCCGCGGCGATGAGGTCGCCGGAACGGCTGATCGGGGCAGAAAGTCTGAGTGTCCGGCTGTTGCGAGATGTGTATTCCCAGCGGCAGTTGCAGGCCGTGATGACGGACTTCTGGCTCAATCATTTCAGCGTTTACCTGCACAAGAACCAGAACGAGCCCTACCTGCTGCCGGCATATGAGCGCGATGCGGTGTTGCCGAACTCATTGGGCAAGTTCGAGGACTTGCTGGTGGCCACGGCCAAGAGCCCAGCCATGCTGGTGTACCTCGACAACTGGGAGAGCCTCGGGCCGAACTCGCGTGCCGCTGTGCGGGCGCAGGCAAACCGGCCAGCTGTGCCGCTTCCCAAACCGGCCGCCAAAGTGCCCAAGGGCATCAACGAAAACTACGCGCGTGAGTTGATGGAGCTGCACACGCTCGGCGTGAAGGGCGGCTACACGCAGCAGGACGTCATCGAGGTCGCCAAGTGCTTCAGCGGGTGGACGATCGACCGGCCTGCCGAAGGTGGAGAGTTCCTCTTCAACCCGAACCGGCATGAGCCGGGCGACAAGAGGGTGCTCGGGCACGTCATCCACGAGGGCGGCATGAATGAGGGACTGGAGGTGCTGCACCTGCTGGCGACCAGCCCCGCAACAGCCCACTTCGTCTCGCTCAAGCTGGCCCAGCGCTTTGTCAGCGACACGCCTCCGCCGGCCCTGGTAGACCGCATGTCGGCTTCGTTCCTCAAGAGTGGTGGTGACCTCAAGGCAGTGTTGACCACGATATTTCACTCGCCGGAGTTCTGGTCATCTGACGCGTACCGGGCCAAGGTGAAGACGCCAATTGAGTTCGTCGCGTCAGCGCTGCGGGCGACCAACGCCGATGTGACCAACCCACTGCCGATGGTGCAGGCTCTGGACCGGCTGGGGATGCCGATCTACGGCATGCAAACACCGAACGGCTACTCCTGGCAGGCCGATGCCTGGGTGAGCAGCAATGCCTTGCTGACGCGGATGAACTTCGCGCTGGTGCTCGCGGGCAATCGCCTGCCCGGGACGCACCTTGACTGGAACGCGCTGCTGGGCACTTCGGGAGAGAGCGGGGCCGCGCCGGACGAAGCGAGCGAACGGCGCATGGAGCAAGTTTTGCTCGGCGAACCCGCCGCAGAGAAGACACGCGAGGCTGCGCTGAGCGGAGCCAGCACACCGGGGGTACAACAGCAGGCGGAGCAGAGCTTCCGGGCTACCCCTGTCAGCTCAGCCAAGCCCGCGCGCGACGTGGATGGCCTTGGTGGCACGCTGCGGGTCAAAGCCGGCCGGCCGCCGGTGCAAGGCGCCGCCGGCACGCCGCTGGCCACTGTCGCTGGGCTGCTGCTGGGTTCACCGGACTTTCAGCGCAGGTAGCAGGACGACGCGACATAGGCCATCCGTTCGGGTTCGCCTAGCCGAGACACGACGAGACACGACGAAGCAGGAGACAACGATGGCACGCAAGACGATCTTTACCGACGCAAGCGACTGGGGATGTGACATGCATGGCCGCGACCTGCCCCGACGCAACGGGGTTACACGGCGAGGCTTCATGAAAAGCGGCGCCCTGGCGCTGGTCGGCACCTCGGTGATCCCGGCGTTCCTGACACGTTCCGTATATGCGGAGGCGACCGCCGCCGCCGCGAAAGGCAAGAAGCTCGTTGTGGTCTTCCAGCGCGGTGCCTGTGATGGGCTGAACGTGGTGGTGCCGTACGCCGAGCCGAACTACTACACGATGCGTCCCACGATCGCGATCGGGAAGAGCGAGGTGCTCGACCTGGACGGCAAATTCGGCCTGCATCCGGCGCTGGCCTCGCTAAAGCCGCTCTGGGACGGCAAGCACCTGGCAGCCGTTCATGCGGTCGGATCGCCCGATCCCACGCGCTCTCACTTTGACGCCCAAGACTACATGGAGTCTGGCACGCCAGGGGTGAAATCCACCAATGATGGCTGGCTCAACCGGGCTTTAGCCGCCGAGACAGTGCAGGGGAAACCTTCGCCCTTCCGGGCAGTCGCGCTGGGAACTCAGGTTCCGCGGACGCTGCAGGGTCATGTTCCGGCAGTGGCTTTGGCCAATCTGCAGGACTTCTCCGTGGGTGGGCGCGGTGCCCAGGCATCGCCCGTGTCGAACGCGTTCCAGGCCATGTATGACGACAGTACCGACGCCGTGCTGCATGGCACGGGGCAGGAGACGTTTGAGGCTGTCCGCATGCTGAAATCGGCGGATCCGGCGAAGTACAAGCCCGCCACTGGAGTCAACTACCCGAATGCGCCCTTCGGCAACAGCATGAAGCAGATTGCGCAACTGTTGAAGGCAGACCTGGGTGTAGAGGCAGCCTTTGCCGATGTGGGTGGCTGGGATACACACCAGAATCAAGGCGGTGCGAATGGCCAGCTGGCCAACCGCCTTCGCGAGTTTGCCGACAGCCTCGCCGCTTTCTGGCAGGACATGGGCGACGGCGCGGAGGATGTCACGCTGGTCACCATGTCAGAGTTCGGGCGTACGGCGCGCCAAAACGGCACCGGAGGCACCGATCACGGGCATGCGAACGTGATGTTGGTCCTGGGCGGAGCCGTGAAGGGCGGTCACGTCTACGGTCGTTGGCCCGGACTGGCGGATGAGCAGCTCAACGAGGGACGCGACCTGACCGTTACTACAGATTTTCGTAGTGTGCTGGCAGAGGCGACGATCCATGCCCTGGGCGCGCGGCGGCTGGATGTGGTTTTTCCCGGTTCCAGGGTGAACGAGGGCAGCTTTTTGCGCTTCGTTTAGAGGAAAAACGCCTCACACCTTTGTGGGATGGCGTTCCTACCGAAATATGTAGATACTCCGTAGAAAGTTGTGGAAAACGGGAGAACCTTTTTCCGCAGTTTGCGTCTTTACACATGTAGTTCGAAATTGCCGGGCCAGCAGTTCCCTCGGTAGCCGGCTTCCCCTATCCGCAGCACCCCTCCCCACCTGATTGCAAGGCCCCGGAACAGCGGCGGCCTTCGCGCCACTCCGAGGCTCCCGAAACACCGGGGGCCTTCGTGCCTTTTGCCCGCAGCGATCTCAGCTACAGGACGCCTGGTACGTGGGCGACATAGCTGTCCAGAAAGCGCCGGACCACGGCCGTCACCTGCGCCGGTGCGGCACCGGGAGGAAGCTCGACGGTCATTTTCGGATTGGCCGCGCGTTGGGCCTCTACGGGAGGGAGCCCGCGCGTGTAGCTGATTAGTAGCTTCGGAAGACCCAGGGATCGCAACGGATCGGCCAAGGGAAAGCGTTCATGGAACAAAAGGTTGATCGGCACGATACGGGATCGTTGGTCCGCCTCCACCCGAGAAAGCGTATCCCCATCCGCAGAGTCAAGAATCAGGCCACTGAGCCCGGAGTTCCGCGCGCACAAAGTGACTGCCAACGAGGCGGCCAGGTCCTTGCCGTAAACAAGGGGCTTGCCGGAAGAAGGGTGATGGCCGAGCACATAGTCCAACGCGGACTGTGCGTCGGCTTGCATCATGGCCTCCGTCGGGTGCCGTCCGGCGCTTTGACCGTAGCCGCGGTAGTCGAAGACGAACACATTGAGCCGCGCATCATGAAGCGCCTTGGTCATTGGGAGGGCATCGCTCATGCTGCCTGTCTCGCTATGCAATATCAGCACAACAGGGTCAGCCGGGGAGTCACTGGGCATCCACCACCCGCGCAGTTGTGGCGCACCCGCCACATCGTCCGCAAAGCGCACCGCGGTGAAGGCGAGATGCTCTGCACTGGGATCGGTGCTCACCGTCCGGGAAGGATGCAGCACAAATTGCCACTGGCCCAGGTAGAAGAAGATGCAGAGCGTTAGGTACGCGCAGAAAAGGCCCAGCGCCACGACGGCACCGGCGGCCTTCAGGATCCACACGGGTTCAACCACCTCGGGCTCGTGCGGTGGTTGGGTGCGCGAGGGAACTCGGGAAGCAGGGGGCAAGAAGAGCGATCCTCCCTTCGCATCTTACGTCGCAGATGGGGAGGACAGTCGATGGAGCAGTGGGTACGGCTTTGCGGGGTGAACGAAGCGCCGAAGCCGGGCGAGGTTACGGAAGTGGAGTTCGGGAACGAGGCGATCTGCCTGGCCAATGTTGGCGGTCAGCTGCACGCGCTCGACAACGTTTGCCCACATCGGCAAGGGCCGCTGGGCCAGGGTTGGGTTGAAGGCAATGCGGTTCTGTGCCCGTGGCACGCTTGGGCCTTCGACGTAGACACCGGTGTTGCCGAAGAACCGGAGCGTGCTCAGGTTCGCGTTTACACCATCCGCACAGAAGGAGATGACCTGTTCGTGAACAAAGCTTGATTACCAAAGAATGTTGGCACCTATACAAACTTTACGGGCACAATGGCCTCTCACCTCTCGTCGGGGGCCGAACGGAACTCAGGCGATCGGTACGACAGGAGAACTTACATGACATTTAAGCGCGCGTTGCTTTCGATCTTTGGCCTCGCAGTACTTTTTGGGACGCTGAGCTCAGCGGAGGCGCAGTACCACCACCATCGGCATCACCGTCACCATCATCGCTACAACCGCTAAGGTTGTGCATGACGACGAGGCTCGGAGCATGCTCCGAGCCTCGTTGCGTGTAAGCCCTTCGATCTCTCGGCGGAGACTGTTAAACTTGGTTGATTGCCTTGAAAGGGGAGAGGTCATGCAGGCTATGCTCGCCCTGGAAGACGGGCGTGTGTTTCGAGGGCGGAGCTTTGGCGCACCGGTAGAGCGGGTGGGCGAGGTGGTCTTCAACACGTCGTTGACGGGGTACCAGGAGATCTTTACCGATCCGTCCTATGCAGGGCAGATCGTCGTGCTGACCAATCCGCAGATTGGGAACTACGGCACATCGCCTTCCGATGCGGAGTCAGCACGTCCCTACATTGAGGGCCTGATTGTGCGCGAGTTCTCGCCAATCAGTTCGAACTGGCGCTCCACCGAGGTCACCGATGAGTACCTGGAGCGCAACGGCGTTCCCGTGATTGCCGATGTGGACACACGAGCGATCGTTCGGCATCTACGCGCGAACGGCGTGATGCGGGGCTGCCTTTCGACCGACGTGAGTGACCCGGAGGCGCTGGTCGCCAAAGCGCGGGCCCATCGCAAGATGGACGGCACGGACCTCGCCAGCATCGTTTCTACGCCGAAAATGTACGAGTGGACCTCCAGCGACGAGCGTAACGCCACCGGAGACAAGCTACTGCCTGGACAGAACCCCTCTGCCGACGAACAGCTGCACGTGGTGGCCTACGATTACGGCATTAAGCAAAATATCCTGCGCATGCTTGCGCGAGAGAACTGCCGTGTGACGGTGGTACCCGCTAAGACGCCCGCAGAGGACGTTCTCGCGATGAATCCCGATGGCGTGTTCTTTTCCAACGGACCGGGTGATCCGGAGCCGCTTGCCTACGCGCAGCAGACGATTCGCGATCTGCAGGGCAAAAAGCCGCTGTTTGGGATTTGCCTAGGTCATCAACTGTTTGGCCTGGCGCTGG
>CAXTRU010000026.1:0-9264 GCA_964246665.1 uncultured Acidobacteriaceae bacterium | reverse complement strand
ACCCCATCAAGAACCTTGAGACCGGCAAAGTTGAGATCACCTCGCAGAACCACAACTTCAACGTTGACCCCGAAAGCCTGCCGAATGACGTGGCTGTAACGCACGTGAATCTGAATGACAACACGCTGGCTGGGCTGAAGCACAAGACGGATCCGATGTTCAGCGTGCAGTACCACCCCGAAGCAAGCCCGGGGCCGCATGATTCGCATTACCTCTTCCGCGATTTTCGTAAGATGATGGAAGAGTGGAAGAAGTGAGGTCACAGGCTATGGTGGAAGTCCGATTCGAGCCTGAGGTGCAGGAGATGCTGCGCCGGATGGCCGACGAGCAGCATGTCAGCGAGAGCTTTCTGGTCCGCGAAGTTGTGGAGCGGTGGTTGGAAGACCGTGCGGACTATGCAGCCGGTCTGAGTGCTCTTTCGAGGATGAAGTACACAATTTCGCAGGATGAGATGGAGCGCCGCGCCGATGTGGCAGGTTGAGTATTCCGACCTGGCAGAGGAAGCGATTCTTTCGTTCGATAAGGCCGTCCGCCAACGCATTTTGAGGTTCTTTCGCGAGCGTGTGCCGTCTCATCCTGATCCAAAGAGACTGGCAGAACCGCTAAGCGGGCTCCTGCGCGGCTTGTACCGATTTCGTGTCGGGGATTATCGCGCAATCTGTGACATTCAAGAAGGTCGCCTCATTGTTTTGGTGCTAGAGGTAGGCCACCGCGGAGAGATCTACCGTCATGCCACGCAGAAGTGATATCAGCAAGATCCTAGTCATCGGCTCCGGGCCGATTGTGATTGGCCAATCGGCTGAGTTTGACTATTCGGGTACGCAGGCCTGCAAGGCTCTCAAGGCTGAGGGTTATGAAGTGGTGCTGGTGAACTCGAATCCGGCGTCCATCATGACGGACCCGGAAATCGCCGACCGCACCTACATCGAGCCATTGACCGAGGTCTATCTCGAGGCTATTTTGCGCGAAGAGTTGCAGCGCATGCCAGCCGGCGGCGGCAAGTTTGCGGTGCTGCCTACGGTGGGCGGGCAAACGGCGCTGAACCTTGCCGTAGAGTTGGCCGACAAGGGCGTGCTGGATGAGCTTGGCGTGGAGTTGATCGGCGCCAAGCTGGAGGCCATCAAGAAGGCCGAAGACCGGTTGTTGTTCAAAGACGCGATGAAGAAGATCGGGCTCGACATGCCGCGGTCCATGCTGGTGAACAACATCCGCGATGGCCTGGAGTTTGCGGGCAAGCTGGGTTTTCCCGTGGTCATTCGGCCGAGCTTTACGTTGGGTGGATCCGGCGGTGGAATTGCCTTCAATCGCGAAGAGCTGATGGAGATTCTTTCGCGCGGCCTCGATCTCTCGCCGGTGCATGAGTGCCTGCTGGAAGAGAGCGTGCTGGGTTGGAAAGAGTACGAGCTTGAGGTTGTTCGCGACCTGAACGATAACGTCGTGATCATCTGCTCGATTGAGAACTTTGACCCGATGGGCGTGCACACCGGCGACTCGATCACCGTAGCACCCGCGCAAACGCTGAGCGATCGCGAGTATCAGCGCATGCGCGATGCGGCGATCGCTGTGATTCGCGAGATCGGTGTGGAGACAGGCGGCAGCAATGTGCAGTTTGCCGTGGACCCACACACCGGCCGCATGACGGTGATTGAGATGAACCCCCGTGTGTCGCGGTCGTCGGCGCTGGCGTCGAAGGCGACGGGATTTCCGATTGCGAAGATTGCCGCGCGGCTTGCGGTTGGCTACACGCTGGACGAGCTGCAGAACGACATCACCAAAGCAACGCCGGCGTGCTTTGAGCCGACGATTGACTACGTTGTGGTGAAAATCCCGAAGTGGCAGTTCGAGAAGTTCCCGGGCGCCAACGAAGTGCTTGGGCCGCAGATGAAGTCTGTGGGTGAAGTGATGGCGATTGGCCGCACCTTCAAGGAAGCCCTGATGAAGGCTGTACGTTCGCTGGAAACAGGCAAGAAAGCCGGCGTGAGCGACATCGACCCACGGCGCCAAACGCAGCGACTGGTGACGCCGCATCCGGAGCGCCTGAGCTACCTGCGCTACGCGTTTGAGCAGGGCATGCCGGTGCGCGAGGCGGCGCGATTGACCGGAATGGACCCGTGGTTTCTGCACCAGATGAAGCTGATTGCGGATGAGCAGAAGTCCGTAGCCGAGCGTGGCTTGGACCGCATGGGCAGCTTCGACATGCAGCTTGCCAAGCGCATGGGGCTCAGTGATGAGCGCCTTGCCGCGATCTTCGGCCTGGAAGGCCGCGATGGTGTGGCGTTTGTGCGCGAGGTGCGGGAAAAGCTTGGCGTGCGGCCGGTGTTCAAACTGGTCGACACGTGTGCGGCTGAGTTTGAGAGCTTCACGCCCTACCTGTACTCCTGTTACGACGAAGAAGATGAAGCGGCGCCGACAACGCGCAAGAAGGTGATCATTCTCGGCTCCGGGCCGAACCGCATTGGGCAGGGCATTGAGTTCGACTATTGCTGCTGCCATGCGGCGTTTGCGTTGCGTGAGGATGGCTTTGAGACCATCATGGTCAACTGCAATCCGGAGACGGTGTCGACGGACTATGACACGTCAGACCGGTTGTACTTTGAGCCGCTGACGTTTGAGGATGTGCTCGCCGTGTATGAGCACGAGGCTGCATCCGGTGCCGAGATTGGCATGATCGTGCAGTTTGGTGGGCAGACGCCGTTGAATCTGGCGCTGCCGTTGAAGGCTGCGGGTGTGCCCATCATCGGGACTTCGCCGGAGTCGATCGATCTTGCGGAAGATCGCAAGCGCTTCGGCAAACTGCTGCAGGATCTTGATATTCCGCAACCGCCGGCGGCGATGGCGACCTCGGTGGACGAGGCGCTGGCGGGCGCGCGCAAGGTGACATACCCAGTGCTGGTGCGGCCGTCGTACGTGTTGGGTGGACGCGCCATGGTGATCGCGTACAACGACGAGGCGGTGCGCCGGTACATGACCACGGCGATCGAGTATTCGCAGGAGCGACCGGTGCTGATTGATCACTTCCTCGAGGACGCGCAGGAGCTTGACGTAGACGCGTTGTGCGACGGCGAGGATGTGGTGATCGCCGGCATTATGCAGCACATTGAGGAAGCCGGTGTGCACTCGGGCGATTCATCCTGTGTGCTGCCTGCGGTGGATTTGTCAGCGGAGGTGCTGGACACCGTGCGCACCTACACGCGCAAGCTGGCGCGGGCGTTGAACGTGATCGGCCTGGTGAATCTGCAGTTCGCCGTGCAACGCGGCAAGGTGTTTGTGATCGAAGTGAACCCACGCGCCTCGCGTACGGTGCCCTATGTGTCGAAGGCTACTGGCGTGCAGTTGGCGAAGATTGCGTCGCGCCTGATGACAGGACAACGCCTGAAGGATTTGCTGCCGGAGCAGGTCGCGACCGGCAAGGACCTGGATACAGGCGATCACTTCTTCGTGAAATCGCCGGTGTTCCCTTGGGGCAAGTTTCAGGGCGTTGATCCTGTGCTTGGGCCGGAGATGCGGTCTACCGGTGAAGTGATGGGCGTGGGGCGCAGTTTTGGCGAGGCGTTTGCAAAGGCGCAGACGGCTGCTGGGTTGATTCTGCCGACAAAGGGGCATCTGTTCCTCAGCGTGAATGATCGTGACAAGCCTGGGTTGGTGTCGTTGGCGAAGCGCTTTACGGATGCGGGGTTTCAGCTTGTCGCGACGCATGGAACGGCTGCGGTGCTAGAGGCCGCGGGCTTGCATGTGGAGCGTGTGTACAAGGTGGATGAAGGCCGCCCGAATATCGTGGACCTGATCAAGAGCGAGCGCATTCAGCTGATCGTAAACACACCGTCGGGACAGAACGCGGTGTTTGATGAGCAGGCGCTACGGCGTGCTGCGGTGGCGGCGCGTGTGCCGATGATTACAACGTTGGCGGCGGCGCGCGCAGCGGTCGAAGGCATCGAGTCACTGCAGGTTGGGCGTGGTTCGGTGGAGTGTTTGCAGGAATTGCATGCGGCGCGTTTGGCCGCTGCATCTGCTGTGTAGCAATGATCCGGACAGCTGCTCGCGCGAGCGGGCAGCTACACTGGAAGCATGCTGTTGCAAGGTCTTTTTGTTCCGCTGACGTGCCCGTTTTACCGCGATGGCGCGAGTTATCTGCGCAAGCTTGAGCACAATGTTGGACGTTACTCGCTGTCACCTGCCGCGGGCCTTGTGGCGCTGCCGCCTGGCACCGAAGCGAGCACGCTGACGGACGCTGAAGCAATTGAGTCTCTGCAGAGTGTGGGAGAGACTGCGGCTGCGAGCAAAGTGCTGGTGGCCGGTGTGGAGCGGGCCAGCGTGGCTGCGGCGCTGAAGATGATTGAGGCTGCCGAGCGCTTTGGCTTTGACGCGATTCTACTAGCGCCGCCTACGGACTGGGCGCGGCTTGTGCACGGCAGCGATGCGCGCGAGCTGTTGCTGTACTACACCTCGGTGGCCGACCGGTCGCCTTTGCCGGTGGTGTTGTGGAGCGACGCCAAGCCGCCTGCGTTGCAGCTGCCGGTCGAGGCAATTGCGATCCTGGCGCAGCACCCCAACATCGTTGGCTTGATCGATGCTGACTTAAACCAGACACGCGTTCAGGAGTTGAAGGCCGCAACCACGGCAGTTCGCCGTGAAGTGACGGTAACGACGACCTTTGAGGCGGTGACGCGCCGCATGCAGCGTGCAGCCGCTCCAACGCAGATGGTGAATGGGATCATCAGTGTTGAGTCGCTGAGTGCAGGGACGGCGATGGCCTCTGCCGCGGAGGTCGCCGTGCAGGCTGCGCCGGCGCTGAAGACGCGGAGCAAAGAGGTGGGCTTTCAGATTCTCTCGGGTGGCATGACGCATCCGCTGATCGCGCTGCTGGACGCCGGGGTTGCCGGGGCGATGCCGACGCTTGCCGCGTGTGCGCCGCAGGCTTGCTTTGAGGCGTATGCGGCGTGGAAGGATGGCGACCATGCGCTTGCGGAGGAACGTGCGGCACGGTTGCGGGAAGCGGAAGAGCTTCTTGAGACGCTCGGCCCTGCGGCGGTGAAGGCTGGATGCGACTTCAACGGCTACTTTGGCGGGGCGCCCCGATCGCCGCGACTGCCGTTGACCGCGGAGGATCGTTTGGCTGTGGAACGGCTGCTGGGGCCCATTCGGAATTAGGCTGCGACACGGCTGCGGTGGCTGGCCAGGATACGGAGATCCTTCGCTTTGCTCAGGATGACGGCGGGCTTTGCTCAGGATGACGGCGGTTAGAGCCATCAGCCTTGTAAGTGAAAGCTATTAGCCGTGCAAGTAAGGCTATCGCCGAGCTGCGCTGGACGCACCCAGGGCCGAGAGCTTGGCGCGGGCTTGCGACGCTTCGGGTGAGTTGGGGAAGCGTTGGACCAGGGCGCGCAGTTCACGCACGCCGGCTTCGGTCTGCTTGGACGCTAACAGCGCATCGGCCTTATGGAGGTGCGCTGCGGGGATCTTGGCGTTATCAGGGTAGCGCTCCAGTAGCTGATCGTAGCTCTTGACCGCGGCCGTTGGCTTGTCGGCGCGGCGTTCGATCTCGCCCGTGTAAAACAGCGCGTTGCCAGCCAGGTTGTCGTCCGGATGTGCCTTGATCAGGTCGTTGAACTCAGAGGCGGCGAGCGGATATTTGCCGGCCATATAGTCGGTATAGGCGGCGCGGTACATGTCGCCCGCCGAAGGACCCGCGGCCGGGCCCGCCACGGGGGCCGGTCCAGCCGCAAGCCCGCCGTTGTTGGCGGAGTTGTCGTTCGGGGGAGCGGAGCTGGCTGGGGCTGACGGCGCACTTGTGGGTGGTGTCGGAGCCGCGGCACCCGCTGCCCCTGCGTTTGCACCCGGCAGGCTGCCGAGGATGGCGTTCGCTGATTGCGCCTGGCCCTGCAGATCGGTCAGGGACTTTTCCATGCGCTGCATGCGCGCCTTCAACTCATCGAGTGAGTCGTTGAGCGCCTGCACCTGTCCGGAGAGTTGATCGTTGCGCTGGCCTTGCGCGTCGGCCTGGGTCTGCAGCTTGGTCTGGAGCGCCGCCACCGTGGTCGACATCTTGTTCACGGAGTCCACGGTTTGCTGCACAAGATCCTTCAGCACGCCCATGTTCTGGTCGTTGGACTGCTGCAGCCGGGCGACGGAGTCGATGAGCTGCTGCACCTGGGTTTGCAGCTGGATCATGTCCTTGTTGACCGCAAAGGCAGGCGAGGGTGCTGCAAGGCTAAGGAGAACAAGAGCAGGGGCGAGATGGCGAAGTTGGGGACGGCGCATGGGTGACTCCGTGAGACTATGGCCGCGAGCCGGGTCGCTGTCGGCAACCCGGCTCTTCGATCTTCGCGGCTTCAAACAGCAGGTTCCCCGTTCGGGGAAGGACAACAAGAAAAGACAAGTGCAACAGCAAAGAGAAGTTCGCCTCAGAAGCGACCGGGGACGTTCTAGCGGTCGACCATGAACTGCGCGCGGCGGTTCTGCTGCCAGCAGCTTTCCGTCTCGTCGGTGCAGAACTGGCGCTCCTTCCCGTAGCTGACGACGCGGATGCGGCTGCTCGCTACACCGGCGCTGACCAGGGCATCCTTGGCGGCGTTGGCGCGGTTTTCACCCAGCGTGATGTTGTATTCGGCCGAGCCGCGGTCGTCGCAGTAGCCACCGATCAGGATCTTGATCCCCGGATGGCTGTTCAGGTAGCGCGAGGCGGCAGAAACGCTGCTTTCGGCTTCAGGGCTGATGTCGTAGCTGTCGTAGCCGAAGAAGACATCCTGCACGGCGGCATGGAAGGCAGCGTCGGAGCCGGCATCACCCTCGTTGTTGGCACCGCTGTTTGCGCCGCCGTTGGGCACGGTGGGCACACGCACGGTGACGCGGACGTTGGCCTCGGTTGTACCACCGTCACCCTTGGCGGTCAGGTGGAAGTTCGTGGAGTTTGCCGGAGACACGGTTTGCGTGCCGTTCACCGCGACGTCGCCAATGCCGTCGATGGTGACGCTGGTGGCATTGGTCGTGCGCCAGTTCAGCACCACGGACTGGCCGAGGTCGATCGCGGGTGGATCAGCCGTCAGGGCCGCGATCGGCGCGGGTCCGGTGGTCGCGGGTGGCAGGGCGTTGGCAGCGACCGGGGCAGTCTTCTTGTGGCAACCTGCCAGGGCAAAAACAGCCAGGCTCAGCGCGCAGGCGGTCCGGGTCAGGGCCTTGCGCAAGGGCTGGGCCACCAGCGTTGATGGGCGTCCGTTCATCCTTGTTCCTCTTTCGGCTTCAAACAATGGTGCCAACCTCGTGTGGGGTCGCGCGGGATGCGCGTTCCTCTCTATCGTAGCGACATTCCGTCCAGACTTAGTGCCAGCTCCAGTTCGGCATGTCGTTGCCGCCGGCCGTGAGTGCCTTTTGGCCGGTGCCGTCGGCCAGCATGGTCATCAGCCGTGTGTTGCTGGCGCGTCCCCCGGGCGAGTTCGCGAAGACGATGTGGCGGCCATCCGGAGACCAGGACGGGAAGTCGCAGCGACCGATATCGTGGGTAAGTTGAATCCAGCGCTTGGTGGCGACTTCCATCACGTAGATGTCCTGCCCGCCGGGAGCACCGGGGCCGTACTTGCGATCCCAAGCGTAGGCGATGAACTGGCCATTCGGCGACCAGGAGGGCGACGTGGCGTAGCCGCCGTCGGTCATCCGCTGCACGCCGGAGCCGTCCGCGTCCATGATGTAAAGCTGCGGCAGGCCGGTGCGGCCGCTGATCCATGCCAGCTGAGCCCCGGTTTTGGGGTTGAAGGTGGGTGAAACATCAGGCCCTTTGAAGCTGGTGATCTTGCGTGCGGCTGCGCCCTGGGCATCGCTGATCCAGATCTCCGGATCGCCGGAACGGGACGAGGAGAAGGCGAGCTGTTGACCGTTGGGACCCCAGGCCGGTGAGATGTTGGTGCTGCCAGGTGAGTTGAACGAGACGACACGGTTCAGCAGCAGCGAGTACATGCGAAGCTGAAATCCATCGCGGCCAAGCGCGGCAAAGGCGACGCGGCTGTTGTCCGGGGAGACGCGCGGCGATAGGGCGATTTCGCCGAGGTGCGTAATGGCGTGCTGGTTGGCGCCATCGTAGTCCATCTCCCAGATCTCCTTGTTGCCGGAACCGCTGAAATGGACGTAGAAGATCTTGGACTCGCCGATGCCCTGGATGCCGCCGCCGAGCCGGAAGATGATCTCGTCGGCGAATTTGTGCGCGATCTGGCGGGCAGTCTCTTCGCTGGCTGCGTCGTTGTAGCGCTTGGCGAAGACCTGCGGGAATTGCGTGTTGCGCACGTCGTCCAGAAAGCCGTTGACGGTGATCTGTCCGCCGGAAACGGCGAGGTTGCCGAAGGCGACCATGCCGGCGCTCGCGGGCGCGGCGGCCCACTGGCCGAGGTTGATTTCGGCGGGGGTGCCGGGCGAGCTTTGCGGGGCCATGCTCTTGGAGACAAGGTCGAAGATGCCCGCATTGCCGAGATCGGCGTAGAGCGTCGTGTCGAAGACGCGCTCCAGGTCGACGGTGCTTTGATCCGCGGCGCCCGGCTTGAAGTTTGCGGCAGCCAGGCGCAGGCGGTCAGCGCCGGTGCTGGTTTCCAGATGGAACGGATCCTGCGCGTGGGCGGCCGTGAGGAACAGGCCTGCGAGCAGGGCCGATGTGATGCCGGCGCGCAGACGGCGGGAGCTTGCTGTGAGCCGCAAACGCGCGATGTTGATACCGTTCATTCCCATCCACTGTAGACGCCCCGAGGGCGACTTTGTTGGGCCTGTACCGTTGCTGGTGCCTGCGGCGTTGCCGTCCGCACAAAGGGCTGCAAGGGCGTCAGGGCTGTTTGTAGTCGAAGGCAAACTCAATGGTGATCTTGTCGCCGGCGGGCAACGGGCCGAAGCCGTCCACGCGCTGCACGGCACGCACGGCGGACTGGTCCAGCGTCGGTGAGCCGCTGCGGTTTTCGATGCGGACGTTCTGTGGCACGCCGTCGCGGTCAATGTCGAAGAGCAGGGTGACGCGCTTGCCCTGGGAGCTGTGTGGGTCTACCTCACCGGAGAACCAGTTTTGCGACACGCGCTGGCTGACGGCGCGCAGGTAGTACGCATAGTGGGCGCCGAAGGTGCGGTCTTCGATGGTGGCCGTGGCCGTGCCGTTCTTGGACTGCGAGACTGACTCGGGCAGCTGCGTCGCGGTGGTCTCGCCGGTGCGGGCCTTGGGCGTATCCGGCGTGGGCTGCGGGTGCTTCACGGGCGGCGCTTCCGTGGGTTGCGCCTTCAGCTCCGGCTTGGTGGGCGCAG
>CAXTRU010000025.1:15411-18941 GCA_964246665.1 uncultured Acidobacteriaceae bacterium | reverse complement strand
AATGATACCCGCAATCAACACCACCAGCACTCCCACCGGCACCGGAATGAGAAGATTGGCGGCGGCGGCGATTCCGCCCAAGTCGGCCCCGGCTTCGATGGTGTTCCCGATGAGAACCGCGACCAGCGTGGGCTTACACCTATGATGCTTTGCTTCTCTCTCCTTTTGGCACCGCTTACGTTCGTTCACGGAAGAGGTATCTATCACGGCGGTCAAATCAAGGCCGCGACACTAATCTGCTTGCTGATTCTTACCCTTCGATATCCGATGCAAGAACCTTTACCGTCCCAGTGAGGTGAGGACCCAGCTACGAGCGCGACTCCCACCGTAGCGTGTCCTCTATCCCCTGCTCCTTCGACTTCAACGGCGACCACTGCAAAAGCCGATTCGCTTTCCCGTTGTCGGCAACGAAAAACTTTTGATCACTTTGCCGCCAAGGCAGGTGCGTGTAGCTCAGTTGAACTGCCAGACGCTTTTCCAGAAGTTGCAGGAGTTCAAGGAGAGACATGCTGTTCTCCAGCCCGCCGCCGATATTGAACGCCTCGCCTCGCGCTTCCCCGATGTGCTCATAGGCCGCAACGTAGGCTCGCACGGCGTCGGAGACGTGCAACAGGTCACGCACCTGTTTGCCATCGCCTGAGACCGTGAAGGGCGGTCGCAACGGATCAGCCTTGGCTTCCAAGGCCTGCCGGCAGAACCAACCGACCCATCCTGGGTCATAGGGCGCAAACTGGCGCCGGCCTTTGTTGGGGGAATGCCCAACCACGACCGTGTTTAGCCCGAAGCCGCGGGCGTAGTCCAGCATGTATTGGTCCGCGGCACCCTTGCTGCAACCATACGGTGTATGGAACTCGATCGCTACCTGCTCGTCCACGCCCTTCCGGGCGGGATCCCGCGGCTGGTAGCGCGTCGCGGCCTCCACCAGATTCAGATGGTCTAGATTGCCGTAGACCTTGTTCGACGAGGCATACACAATGGCCGTCGTGGGCGAGTACTGCCGCACCGCTTCAAGCACGTTGACTGACCCAAGCACATTGATCTCAAAATCGCGCCGCGGACTTTGCATGGACGTAGTCATCGCGACCTGTCCGGCCAGGTGGAAGATGACGTCCAATGGCGTCGCCCGCACTACCTGCTCGACATCGAAGGCGTTGCGGATGTCCCCATGGACAAAGTTGGATAAACCCAACGATCTGAGCCAGGCTAAATTCTCCGCGGCTCCTTGCCGGGCCAGCGAGTCGAACACCACAACCTGCTGGCCTGCCTGCAGCAGGTGCGCTGCCAGGTTGGAGCCCACAAATCCGGCGCCACCGGTGATCAATGCTTTCATCAGGAACGTTTCTCCCGGCGTTCCGCGTCTGCAAAGGACCGGAGCCGCCTCAGGGTTTTCAGATAGCCAAAGGCAAATTGCGCCAATTTGCGCTTGGACTCGCCGGCTTTTCGGCGCGCAAAGGTTACGGGTACCTCGCCCAGGCGCAACGACGGGTCACGCACGCTGAGCTTGATCAAGATTTCTTCAAGGATGTCGAAGTCGTTCGACTCCAACCGCAGGGGCCTGAGGATGGATGTACGGTACAGCCGAAAGCTGTTGGTGACGTCCTTGGCACGAATGGAAAAGGCGATCCGGAACGTCAGATTTAGCACATACGACATCCAGATAAGCACCGCAGGATTTTCGGTATGTCCACCCGGAGCATAACGCGACCCGATCGTAATGTCGTTGCGCTCGCGCTCGGCCCACATTGCCGCAAAATACTCTGGGCTGTGCGAGCCGTCCGCGTCCATGTTGAGAAGATAGGTGCCCCTTGCCTCACGGAGGATGGTCCGTGTTGCATCCCCGTAGGAGTTGCCGCCTGCTCGCCGTATGTGCCGGACACCGTGCGCGGCACATACGGCCTGGGTGTCGTCCATCGGCTCCTGCGTGTCGACCACGAGGACCTCGTAGCGAGCCGTAAGCGCTGCTGCGGCTGCCTTGATCGAGGGCAGCATCAAGGAAAGATTTTCCGCCTCACGATACGCCGCGATGCTCACGGTGAGTTCTACGGGGTCGCTACGTTCAGGCGATACCTGAGTCTTGGCAGGCGCAGGCGTAACCTTACTCATCGATCCTTCTCCGGTTCAGTGACAGCGAGATCCGGGAACTTGGATCGTGCCAATTGCCATACAGCATACGCGAGGTTGGTCCGCGGTCTCCACCCGAGCGATTGGGTGCGCGCGATATCGGCGATCAGCTGCGCGGGTTCCAAAGGATGGAACGGGCGATCTCCCATACGAAGGTCAACGTCGAGGTTAAGTTGACGAACCACCGATTGCACAATCCGCCCCAGCGACACTGACAACCCGCTTCCGATATTGAAGATGTCACGGCTCGGCTGGTCGCCCTCCTCCAGGATCAGGGCTATGGCCGAGACCACGTCCTGCACCGCACAGAAGTCCCGTAGTTGAGTTCCTGGCGACATCGCAAACGGCCTGCCTTCACTGGCTGCCCGCAGCAGCGAAGGAAACAGGCGGTCGCCGCCGTCGTGAAGACCGGTGAAGGAGAACGGACGAACGATGGTGAGATGACGTCCAAGACGCTCCGCACCGGCGCGCAACAGACAATCCGCCGCGGCCTTTGTCGCTCCATAGGGATGCAGCGTGTTGACCGGGTCACCCTCGCGGCAAGGACGATCCTGCGACCCGTACACGAGGCCAGTGCTGACGTGAATGAAATGGCAGCCCGGGACGGCACAGGACGCCTCAAAGAGCTTCAACGTTGCAGCAACGTTCAAGCCCACGAAATCGAAGTATCCCAGCGCGGACGGCCGAACACCCGAGGCAGCGCAGTGAATGATCGCGTTGGGCTGCACTTGCTTGACGGCAGCTTCGAGGAGCTGGGTGTCCTCGATATCGATCGCTTGCGCCGTAACGTTGGGCAAATCCGCGAAGAGGTCTGGATCGGGCGTCCGCATTAACAGATGCAATACGCTGCCCGGGTGAGTCGAGCCAAGGTGCCGGACGATGTTGTACCCCAGCGTGCCGGAAGCGCCCGTAATCAGAATCCTGTGAAGGTGCGGTCGAACAGTCATCCGTAGCGCTTATCGTAACCGAGCCGATAGTCCCTTAGGCACGCCCATTCGGCTTGCACGAGGTTTGAACCTTATGTTTTGGAACGCAAACGCGTCCGTGAGCGCTCACCCGTTGCGCATCCAGTTGCCCGCACGCGGAGTTGATGGTAAGCCTCATTCAGTGAGGAAAGGCAGTTCATACGACCGGTAAGCAGGTACGCTGGGCGTGTGCCATCCCACCTTTGTGCACTTGAGCGCCGTGTCGAACAGGGTGACACTTTCCTACAGGTAACCGGTATACCACCGCAAGAGGAACGGCCTCCCCGTTGAGCAACTTCCGGGAGGCCGTTCTTGCTTGTGGGCGTGAGAGAGCTGCTCGAAGCAGCCCTTACATGCGGAAATCGATGGTCGGGGCGGAGGGATTTGAACTCTAATCAGGCCAAAACGACACCCTCAACCCCATCAACAACTTACGGGTTAATG
>CAXTRU010000025.1:0-15401 GCA_964246665.1 uncultured Acidobacteriaceae bacterium | reverse complement strand
TTTCGTTGCACTTGCTGGATTCTACGGTGGTACGTATTTTTTACGCTGACGCGTCCTGTTGTCCTAATTTCCCCGATTCTTCGTACCACTCGTACCACCTACCCACGACTGCTGCACTGTTGGTGGTGCATGTCGGATGATGTCGTACCACTTTGCGGGCTGAACCGGCGGTAATCCACCCCAAGACAGGTGGTACGAACTTCAGGACGGTCCTCGTACCACCGCGTCTTCACTGATCTTCCTAGCGTACAGGGTTTGGGGGCAAAAACACGAAACGGCCCCTCCACCCCAAGCGGTAGGCTTGAAGCAGAGGGGCAGTGTGTAGAGCTATGCATGATGAAACGGAAAGAGAAGAGGTCAGGTTGCGTCCGGTGACGGATTGGACCATTGCTGAGCTAAAGGCCAATGGCGTTCTTCTAACACTCGGACATCTTCAATTGTCAGACGACGTAGCGCAGACAGCTCATCGTGAGTCCATTGCTTTCGTTCTGACACATGAACAATGTGCAGCTCTGGCAGAGTCATTACGAAGGGCGATTCCAGATATTCCTCCTTCTCAGTAATCACTGCTCATCGTTGCTCACCAGCCCCTTGACGACGCTGACGCCCTGACCGATGGCACCCACAGCCGCTCCGGTACCTGCGACCTTCCCGGCAGTGCGGAGAGCTTGCTGACGGGCTGCGATCTTCTGAGAGTGCAGGAAGGCCGTGTCCGCATGTTGGATAAGCTCTGAGGCGTGGTCCCCAGCCGCTTGCTGGAGGCGTCCCGAGTCATACAGCTTATTCAGTCGCAGGAAGGCTTTCTTTGGGTCCAGGAGTTCGGGGGTACTCCCCGGTTTGGCAAGCTCGGGGCGCATACCGCTGGTGCTCATCTTCAGTTGGCTGTCCAGGTCGTACAGCGCTTGCGCCTGCTTCCAGTCCTTCCGGGCTGCATCGATCAGCTTAGGGTCTACCCCGTTCGCCTGTGCGTCCCGGAACGCTTGCTCCAGTGCTGTCTCCACCTCAGCCTTACGCTGAATCAAGGCGTTCTCCTGTTCGTCGTCAAGTCCCGCCGTCTCCCGGATGCGTTGGTTCAGGTTACGGAGCGCATCATCGAAGCGCTGCACTCTTCCCCCTGTCGCTGTGTCCAGAGCGCTGTACGCGGCCTTAGAACGCGTCAGGATGGCATCTGCGACCTGACCGGCAACGTCACGGATGCTGGAAGCTGGCGAGGGCGTCACCCCTGCTTCCTTCGCAACAGTATTCAGTACGGCCCGGACGCCCTGCTGAAACTCGGGCTGGATTGCTGAGCCGTCCAGGGCAGTCTTGACGTTGTGAGTAGAACGGCCAACGGCACGGGCCGCACGGCCTGCCTGTGCGAGAGCAGCATCGGCACCCTGACCGGCCAACTCGCCAGCTTCCGGGGACACGAACGAGCCGGGGATACTGGAGGCGTCCAGGGCACCACCTACAACGTCCTTGACGCCCTGCCAGCGCTGACCGTGCTGTGTCGTCTCTGCGACGCCCTTGACGGCACGGGCTGTCCCTAGCACTGGCGAACCCATGAACTCGCCTACGCCTTCGCCCTGACCGTTGGTAAGGGGTTGTCCACCCATCGCCTTGTAGAGGTGCCCGATGTCAGTCTTCTCAGAGCCGTGCATCAGGTCGTCCTTCAGGTTGTTGGCCCAAAGCGTGATCTTTGACGCGAGGGAGTCACCCGGCATACTCCCAGGTGCAGCGCTGACCTTCGCTGTCGGGATGTAGCTCTGCTGCGACGGCTGTCCCTGTGCCCATTGCTGCTGAAGTACGGAGACAGACTGAGGCTTGGAGAGCGGGGCGTCGAAGGACACCCCCGCCGGTACGTTGACGGTCGTTCCCTGTTGGAGAGGGGCATCGAAGGTGACGCCAGTTGGATTGACTGCTGCGCTTGCCATCTATTGCCCTCCTAGCGGGACATACTGACCGTTCAGCTTGTACCCCACCACGTTCCCGTGGGCGTCCCGGCCTACCTGAGCACCAGCGGGTATCTGCACAGAGCGCATGGAAGGGTTTGCAGCCGGTTTCTGCTGCTGTGTGCCCTGCGATGGTTGCTGTGTCTGCTGTTGCCCTTGCTGCTGCTTCCAATCGGCAACCGTGCGGAGCTGATCTTCTTGTGCGTACCGACCTGCTACGTCCTGTATCGCAGAGATGGCCCCGTTGAACTGATCCTGATTCATACCCGGAGTGATGAGGCTACCGGACTTCTTCAGGATTTCATTTGAGAAGCGCCCGGTGTGCATTTTGGTCGTTGCCGACTGCAACAACGAAACGTCATCAATGAGCTTCTGCGCTTCCCCGCTGCCCAGCCCCAGCTTCGCTAAACCTTGTTTGTCTCTCCCGGCAAGAGGACCGATCAGCGCTGGATTCTTTGCGATCTGCTGCTGAAGGTCGTTGCTGATCGCAATTACCTGCCGTGCCGTGTCAGCCGTCTGCCTCTGCTGGGCAGTAGGCTTATACACACTCACAAGGTTCTGCGGGACAACAGTGCCGGTAGGCGTCACCAGGGCGGCATCGGGAGCGTTGGCAATGGTCAGCCGTTCGCCCGTCACCGGGTTGGTTCCGAAGCGAAACATAGCCTCTACGTCCGCACCGGTTGCATGAGCATGGGCGCGGGCCTCTGCTACAGCCTTGCCGATGCCCTGCGATTGCTGAAGAGCGATGAACCGCTGTGCAGCGGAACGCTGGTCAGGGGTGAAGCGCTTGGGAGCGGCAAGTACAGCCTCCGCCTTGTCCTGAGTGTCGATGACGGCGTACTTCTCAGCAGTGGCGGAGTTCGCCGTAATTTGATCGTGCGCTGCCTTCAGAACGTTCCACCCACCGAAGGCGTCAGCAATGGTGCCGACGTACTTGGCATCGGTGTTGGGCTGCATTTCTCCTGTCTTCGGGTCACGCTTGTCTGCGCCCATCTGCTGAAGTGCTGTGTAGGGGTCAGCAGCGGCAGCGGCGTTGTGCGAAATGTATGTCTGAAAGCGCTGCATTGCCGAGTCCATGCCCGGTTGTGAGAAGTCCACCCGGTCAGGCACCAGAGAGGCATACTGCGTTCCGTGCAACGTGTTCCGTAGATCGCTAAGCCGGAAGGAGGCGAGGTTGTGCGCGTTGGCCTGTTCGGTCCATAGCGCTTTCATGCGGAGCGGTACCTGATAGCCTTCAGGGACGGTCATCCCGTTCTGAAATCCGGCAACCCCGGCCAGTTTCAGCCGGTCAGCATCGCTCTGCGTCAGAGGCACCTTCGCATCTCCGCTTTTAAGCACAAGATGGGTTGCTTCCCAGCGCTTCGTACCGTCTGCATCAGTCACCTCGACACGGCCTGCAACGGGGCCAAGGTGGTCCGTGGCGCTGACCTTGCCGGAACGCATAGCGTCCAGGAGTTCGGCTTGCGTCATGGCCTCTCCACCGTTGTCTACGAAGGGGCTTTCCGTCTCCAGGAGTCCGGCTGCGCGATTCTGCGATACAAGGCTGTCGATTCCTTCAGCACCGTAGCGCTCGGCTTCCGCAGTGTTCAGGAGGGTGCGGCTGTTCGTTTCGAAGATTGATGCCTTACGTGCGAGTGCTGAGGCTTGATTGTTGGCGTCTGTCTGCGCTTGCTGCTCCTGCTGAGCATCCGCCTGTTGGCGTTGCTGTTGAGCTTGTGCGAAGCCGGCGGCGGCGGCACGGCCTGTGACGTTGGGACCGGCAGGCGTGGCGAGTCCACCCAGAGCACCGGAGATAGCTTCCATAGCGATAGCCATACCGATGTCAGCACGGGACATAGGAATGGGCGTCTGCTTCCGGGTTCCTGTCTCAGGATCGATGGTCGTCTGGTAGCGCTGTCCACCGGCAAGCGTCTGAGCAATCTGGTGAACGATCGATGCGCGTTGGATGGCCGGATGTACGTTCGCCGCTGGCGCTGGTGTGCCAAGGTTTGGAGGGCCGCTCTGCCCACCTGTGAGGTCCAGGGACGGCGCAGCAGGGTCGTTCTGGACTGCCTGCTGCTGCGACGGCTGAGGCTGTTGCGCGGTTGGCTGCTGCTGTGCAGGCACGGGCTGAGCCGTCGTGCCCGTATCGTTTACGGGGCTGTTGCTTACAAGATCGTTAGGCATGATTCCTCAAAGTGGGGGCGGTAGTCCAGCGGCCCGAGTGCGCCTGAACTCCGCCCCATCCCTCGATAGAAAAGGCCCGTCGGAAGGAGGGAGAAAAACGACGGGCCTAGGTTTGGGTGCGGGGCCAGAGTGGAGGCAGGCACCCGCACACAGGGCCGTGTGGGAGGACACAGCAGCCCAAAGATCGACTAGCGTTTGAAGATGAACGCCCAACGGTATTCAGCCGGTGACATCCGCGAAACCTCGTACTCGGTGAACTCACGCGGCCTTCCTTGGGCATCGCGCCCCACAAAGGTCCGTACTGCGAAGGTTTCTTCAGCAGGCTGTGCTTCCGCCACGGGCTGTTCGATCTCTTCTGGTGAAGGCTGGGAGGCAACAACAGGAGTAGGGCCGTTCGCCCTAGCCTGCGGCTTGGGGATTATGCCGTACTCCGTCAAGCGATCAAACGCACTGGCGATGGCTTTCGCACTCCATAGCCGGATACCATTACGCTCGAAGTACGCTCCAAGCGCATCTGAGACGGTTTCATCGCTCAATCGAATGTCAGGCCGGTAGAGCTGGACTTCCTGAATCTGCTTTGCGTTGTACTTCTGTGCTTCCTCTCGCGTCAGGCTGAGTTTGTCCGCGTCGGGGTCACGCGGGCAGTCTTCGTCCCGGCCCTTCAGGATACGTTCACGGACGGCCTTCAAAATCTCAGAGTTCAGACGGCGATGCTCTGCTTCTGCGGCCTCCAGCGTTTCGCGTCGGCGCTGTTCGCGTTCGGCTTCGACGGCTTCCTGGCGTTCCTGCGCCTGTTTCTGTTCGCGGTTGTGCTGCTGCCGAAGCGTCTCTGTTCGGGATGCCTTGCAGTTGGTCCCGAAGATGCACCTTGCGTCACGGGAGGACAGTTCCTCTTGGGTGACGTAGCTCTGCCGTCCGCACCGCTCACACCGCGCGATGTACTCTTTGACTCCGGCCCGTCGCGTTACAGGTTTCTCGATTCGCAATCCGTTTTCAAGCTGTCCGGTGTAGTCTTGCGCCCACCGCGGTTTCTCGTTCATCATATTTCGCCCTCATAGATAGAGAGCAGCAGGGGCATCCCTGCCCCCACTTTCTTTCGCTCTTAGGCAGCGAAGCCATCTGCAAAGGTTTCCTCGTACGGCGTCAACTTGGCCTCTGCCCTCAGACGCTCCGTTATCCACTGCCGAGCTTGCGCCTTTGCATAGGCATAGAGACGTGAAGAGAGCTTAGCCGTACCGGGCTGTTGCCACTTCGGAAGGTCCCCAAGCACCTTCACCCATGTCCGCGCTTCCACCTCGTTCACAGCATCTTCCAGGTCGCCGAACCGGTATGGCCATCCCAGTCCCTTTTTGATGGCAGCACGGACGTACGGACGACATTCGTTCACTATCCCGTGGGTGAAGATCGCAGGCTGCATCACGTCCAAAGCCCAAGACTGAAACGAATCCATGTCCGAAGGACCGGTGAACTCATTTAGGTGCCGTGCGAGTCCGGTGATGATGGAATCCGCGTCGGACGCTGTGAGCCGCTGATCCTCTGAAAGGGCTTTGGCAGTCAGTGCCCCATAACTTTGGACGTACAGCGCCTCAATCTCTCCAGTGTCAGGCCGATACACTGCCTTGCACCGGAAGATGTTGCGCCGTACTCTCACCTGCGAAGTCAAGGTGCTCGGGAAGGTCGTTACCAAAACCTCGCAAGGTCTGAGCAAGCCATACGGCCCGTTCGTTCTCACCTCCAAACTCAATCTGTTGGCTGTAGCGGAGAAGACCGGCCAGTAAGTTCCGCCTATTGTCGTGGTCTCCCACGGCCTTCACAAACACTTCCAGGACAGGGCTTTCCGGCGCAGCTCCCGTCTCTTCGCGCCATACCTGCTTCAATTCTTTGGTTGTCATCTTGCCATACCTTCCTTTCATGCCGCCCGCGTTTGACGGGCCATCGTCTCGTTCTTCATCACTGAACTTGCGTATGCGGTCAGCTCCGCCACACTCATTCGGCGTCCTGCTTTCGCGACAACTTGATACTTCGCGGCTGCACGGGCGATTCCATGCTTGATGCGGGCAGGCTCGTACAGCGTCCGCCAAAGCTCACACTGGTATTCATCTGGTGCGGGTTGATTTGGTAGCAGCGCTTCCCACGTTGCGCTGATCTTCTTAATACTCATGCGATTCTCCTTTCCTTACTTGCCACCCATC
The DNA here is from genome assembly GCA_964246665.1 of uncultured Acidobacteriaceae bacterium. GTDB lineage: Bacteria > Acidobacteriota > Terriglobia > Terriglobales > Acidobacteriaceae > Granulicella. Next base: position 9,112 of record CAXTRU010000025.1, on the reverse strand, counting down.
CCTTGAACCACCCCGAAATCCCTGCGGGTCACTCGTTTGCAAGGTGGTTCGCCCTTCGTTTGTCTTCGCTAACTCAGCTATTCCATCCAGGATGGAGGCTTGGGAAAAGCCGTCAGACAAGAGCCCGTCCACGACGGGATGCCATAGCGGAGCATGAGACAGCGGTAGTCCCGCACGTCCCCTGATACGTTCCACAGTCGCCTCCGCTTGCGGGTGCTGTTCATGCCGTCGGACCAGTAGCGGGCGCATCGGCGGCGAACTCTGCCCTGCTTCAAACGCGGTCGTGATCCTCTTCCAGCTCTGCCGCACGGTGTAGAGGCTCTTCATGGCCTTACGTTTCAGGTGCTCATCGGATAGAACAAACTCCACCAGCCCCCAAGCTCTTGTCACGTCTCCATCACAGGCGTTCAGGATGCGCTGCGCTGAGATGTGTTGCGCCGAAAGCCATGCCTTCGGGAAGCGCTTACGGATGCCGAGCCGTACCATGTGCTGTTGATAACGACTGGCAAACTGTTTCGCTTCAGGTCCAACCTGTGTGTACTGCGGGTCGGCGAACGGTAGTGTTTCGTAATTGAGGGAGAGGGCGTTTGACTTGCCCCGGCGCTGAGGGCGAGAAAGCCACCCCAGCTTCTCTAGCCGTTGCTGGCTACGCTTGACAGTTTTAGAGTCTGCTCCAAAGGCTTGCGCCAACGTGAGCTGACTGTCATGGATGGGATGATCTTCGGACTTCCGTGCGAGCATGTAGACGACGGTGCATACGTCTATGGGCTCAAGCTCGGATGGTTTTTCGGCTGCGAAGAACGCTCGAATGGCGCTGATCGCATGTGTATCGCTAAGGATGTTCGTGGTGCGTGGTGTCGTGATTGTTTCCGGTGCATCTACGCCTGTGGCGGAATCACCTGTGACTTCATAATGCAATGTACCTTCCTTCCTCGCTCTCTAGGGAGCGAAACTCTCAACCCCGGAGCTGGACGGGGGCGGTCAGAAAACCTGTTGCTGAGATAACTTAATACTACTACAAGGGATTAGGTAAGTCAAGCGTTCACCTACACTTTCGCGCAATGGCGACCTAACTTCTGGTAAATAGTTTTGCCAGTCGTTTAACCCAACCTAAGTTGTCCCGGGTCACGCGGAATATATGCCCGAGCGCTCCCGCGCTCTTGTGTTCTGTCCGACGCTCTACCGCCTTCGGCTTTGCGAACTCAGTTCAACCATTCCGGCCAATGTCTCCGCACCTCTGCAAACATTCAGAAGTGACAGAACTCCAGAACGAACGTCGTCCTTACGTAGTAAGTATAGCCCCCCAAATTGTCCCCACCCAGATTGTCCGGGGTATGGAAACCCAGGACTTCCAGGACGGGGGTCTAACTTGGACTTACTGTCAAAAAGAGGGAGTACATAAGTCATTGCACGTTCGTGGTCTAGCTATCCGCAACTCGTTCGTGGAAACTTGCATCCATACCCGAACGAGCCGGAGGGAAAGATGCTACGCTTCGCCGATCTCAGCAGTGCAGAGCAAGACTTTGAGCGTGAGGTGTGGGGACGCCGTACCCGCAATGTCCCGGAGGATGAGCTACGGGTGGCATATGCGACGGGACGCACCAAAGAGCAGCGCTTGTCAGACCTCCGTGCTCTACGTGCTGAGAAGGCGAAGCAGGCGGCAGCGAAGGCCAGTACCCGCGTTATTCGCACAACTACCGTTCGCCGCAAACGCAGTCCCCGCGTCAGCTTCGATCATCTGCTGACGCTTGGAGACAGACATCGGGCCGCTGCCTTGGGTGTAGCGCTCTGACTCACCACACATCGCTGATCGAGCGAGGAGGCCGGTTCAGTTGACGCTTCACCAGCTTACGGGCTGTGCGGTCGTAAACGGTTCGGGTCTCCCATGGGTCTCTCTGCGACGACAAAAGCTCCATAGGATCGCGGTGCTTCAGCGGGTCACGGTCACCCAAGTCCTGCCGCTGTATCGCTCATACCGCACAGAGCTGTATGTGGATGGGAAAGCGGTCGTCTACCACCACGGCCAACCTACGGCAGAGCCGTTCGTGTAGTTCTTGCGGAGTGTTAAGCCGACGCACTCACACCCCCTGCCCTTGCGCTCAGACTCGCCAGCATCGCCCGTATGTCTGTCTCTTGCCTCTGTTGCTGAAGCGCTGCCTTCTGTTCAGGGGTAGGCTGTTCGTCTTCCCCTCCATCGCATAGCAGAAGGATGGCCGTCGCTGCTGCTGCCCTCTCATCCGCTGGCCGGTTACTGTTCGTCATCACTCGCCGCAAGACCTCAATCACCTTTGGTACGTTCACTTTTCCAGCTCTCCAACCAACGCTCTGCCTCTTCCTTCGCCTCCCGCATGGTTTGGGACAGAACGCCCTCACGCACACGCGTCCGCAACGTGCGCTCAAAGCTGTCCTCCACCAGCAACCGCTTCACTGATCTCCGGTCGCGTCCGTTCGCTACACCTGTCTCTAAGCCATAGATCAGGCACAGCAGTTCGGCGGCGCGGAGCCGCTTCGTCATGCTGAGTTTGGGCGATGCACACGCCTCCTTCAAACAGCGCAGCGCCTCCCCGTATCGTTTACGACTGACCCTTTTCAGGGGTCGTCTGACGTAGTTCTCTTCCATTGCACCTCCTACAGGTAAAGAGCGGGAGGTGTCCCTTACAGCGCCACAAAATGCACCCTAACGTGGGGTATGTGGTCCCTTAACCGGGGTCACTGGCACTGTGATCGAAAGGGCGGGAGGTGTACCACCCTACTCAAAGGGGACCCGGTGCGGTTCCGGTTTGGCCGCGTCGCATGGCAGCTTGGTTCCATACCCAGGGGGACTCCCCCGGCCACCCCTCGTCTCGGGGGAGGTTGACACCCTTTTCCAGGGGACCCTATCGCGATGCGGTGTCCACATCACGGGGACAGAGGCGCACAGCCAACAGGGTCCAGGGTCGCAGCAAAGAGCGGGGCCGTATAGACCCCGCTACACTAGGAAGTAGGATGGTCACCCTCCTATGCTGCGGCCCCTACTAGGGCGTTGTAAACGGTTTGGCGCGTCACCCCGTAGTCCTGTGCGAGTGTCGTCTTGGACTCACCGGCTGCTGCCCTCTGCCGTAGCTCTGCGATCTTCTCAGCGGACAGTGCAGGCTTGCGGCCCTTGTAGATGCCTGCGACCTTCGCAATGGCGATGCCCTCCCGCTGGCGTTCCCGGATCATGGACCGTTCGAACTCTGCCACGCTGCCCATAATCCCAAGCATGAGACGCGCCATCGGCGTGTCCTCACCGGTAAAGGTCAGGTGCTCTTTGATGAACTGGACAGCGACGCCCCGGCTGGTGAGGTCATCTATCAGCTTTTGAAGGTCAGCGAGGTTACGCCCCAACCGGTCCAGGGAGTGAACGACAACCGTGTCACCTTCCCGGACGTGGGCAAGCATCGCCTGAAGCTGAGGCCGGTTTGTGTCCTTGCCGGAGAGCTTGTCTTCAAACACCCGGTCCAGCGTCTCGCCTTCCAACTGCCGTGCGGTGCTCTGATCCAAGGTGCTCACCCGGCGGTACCCGATGCGTTGTCCCGTGGCCTTCGTCTTGACTGTCATGCTGTCCTCCAAGCGTTCTGTACAAATAGACTCTAAGAGATTCAGCTTGGGTTGTCAAGAAAATAGTTCAGCAACTCTATTTTTACGCCAGAGGTGGCCTTCAGGTGTAAAGCCGCTTTGTCAAACTCGGGTACACTCCAGCTTCACAGGCTGGGAACAACCGCTCAAATTGTTGCTCGCTCGTTGGTCGTCAGAACTGATCCAGGTATGGAAGCCAAAGGCCGCTTACAGGCGTGGCCCGAGTCTAAGAGGATGAAACACCCTCTTCCGCTTGTTCTTGCACGATAGCGAAGAACTCATCCGGCTTGAACTCGTAGTGCTTACCATCCTCGGACAGGTATAGAGGCGCTAGAGCGGCTGCGCCGAACATGGACGAATGTGTCATGGCCTGCCCCGGCACGGTCGTCTTCAGGTTCCACTTCTGTGCGCGTTCATCTTGCAGGACTGGCCCAAGAGCTTGCATACGCTCCATGATCGCAACCGGCTTCCTTGAACCCGCTGGATACGCCTGAGCAAGGATGCCGATAGCTGAATACCAGTCGGGTTGCCCGCCCTCATCCCGGAGCTTTCCCATCTCCTGTACTACGTGGTAGATGTCCTCGGGCTCAATCTTCTCCTGAATCACCTCTGCAACTATCCTGTCCATTCTCACTCCGTCGGGGTTGGCTTGCTGTTCACGATTTCGGCTGCGGCCTCTTCTAGCCACTTCACGACGATAGGCACTTGCTCTGGCGTGAGGAAGATACCTACGTCCTCTTGGCCTTGTTGCTGCTCTAGGACGATCTCACCCTGATCCTGAAGTGTTCTGATCTTAAGTGGCTCCAACCGGCGTTCCATGATCTCTCCTTTACCCTTCTCACAGCGTACCGTGGGTCCGGTTGTGGAGAACGACGGTCGAATCCCAAATAGCCCTGCCGGGGTATACTCCCGAACGATGCATCCCTTTGTAGACACCATCCATCAGTGGGTTGCTTCCCATATAGTCACTACCCTGCTTATAGGGCTGTTTGTCTCGATCTATGGTCAGGACATCCGAGGCTTTTTGCACACATGGCCGGTGAAGACGGCAAAGGGCTATCAAAGAAACAAGCTCGAAAACCGTCTTCGACTTTTGGAATCGCTTCACGGCAACACCTTCAACCTCGTTCTCTATGTCGCGCTTCGACTTGCCTCCACAGTCACAGCGGGAGCGCTCTGGTATCTGCTCTTCCAAGCACTCGTTTGGGCTACTCCACCCCATAGGACATATCCGCGCAACTACGGCGTCTTTTTAGGCGTGGCCCTCGGAAGCGCTTGGGAGCTACAGAGGGTTTTGACTGACCTCATCAATTACGACGAAAAGACAAAGGAATGGCGAGAGCGACTTGCGGAACTGACCACTTAAGCGAACGTATTGTTTACGCGGTCCAAAACGGCCTCTGTCCTAGCCGGTCGCAGGTATCGCAGGGTGCTCTCCAGATTGGTATGCCCGAGGAACGCCTGCACGGTGCGGAGGTCCACCCCGGCCTGTAGGTGCTTCGTTGCAAACGTAGACCGAAACCGGTGAAGCCAAAACGCCTTCGGGTCCAGGCCAGCCTTTCTCGCGTTCCGTTTCAGCGCTCGGAGCATGTGGGTGTCAGGCAGGCCGCTGGATGTGTGGAACACAAGCTCATCGCCCTTCGCTCCCTTGGGCCGGTGCTCTTCCAGGATGCGGACTAGCTTCGTCGGAATCGGAATCTCGCGCTCACGGTATGCCTTTGGGGAGAAGTCGTATTGAGGCTTCCAGCGCATGTTGATCGTGGACGCCTTCAAGTTCACGTCGTCCCATGTGCAGTACATGGCTTCACCTTCCCTCATGCCCGTCATTAACAGGAATGAGTACAGGGCGCGGTGGTACGGGCCGCAAGCCTTGTGCAGGGCTTCCAGCTCCGCATCTTCGTAGATGTCCACCTGTTCCCGGACAAAGCGGGGCCGGTCATTCTTCGTCACCAGCTTGGGCAGGTTGTTCCGGTCCAGGAAGGTCAGCAGACAGGCGAACTTGTTGTGAACAGAGCGCGGAGACTGCGCCTTCTCTGTTTTCAGGAAATTGGAGAACGTCAGCAGGTCCAGGCGTGTGATGTCCTCCAGGTATTCCCTTGTGCAGGACTCTTGGAAGTACGCCAGAGCGATGCTGTACCCCCTCCAGGTCTTGTCCTGCTTCGTTAGCTTTACCTCATGGAGGAAGCTGTCTACGGCAAGGGCGAGGGGTGTCTTGCCTTCACTGCTCCCCGGCTCATCCGAGACGACCTTCACTCCAGAGGCTATCGCCTTAAGCTCTGCCTGCTTTTTCAGCAGCCGGTTGTTGGCGGTCGCAGCGTCCAGCCCAACTCGGAGCCGCTTGCGCTTGCCGCCCTCAGTCCAGTCAAGGTAGTAGCTACCGCCGGGGTGCTTGACCTCCCGGCCATCGATCAGGATGGCGTCCGGTTTCACCCGGCCATTTGCGGACACAACGGCAGCATAGTACCGGTGCTGCCCTTCCACCTTGACACTCTTGGTCAGGTTTACGCGGGGCGCACGAGTACGGTCAGGATTGGTGAGTATCGTAGGCACGTTCTAGATCGTACCACTTCTCGTACCACCGACCATTAAGTTGTTAATTCTATTGGTCGGGGCGGAGGGATTCGAACCCCCGGCCCTCTGCTCCCAAAGCAGATGCGCTACCAGGCTGCGCTACGCCCCGACTTGGTTTCAGTTTAGCGCAACCTGCATGGTCGTTCTCGATACCACCCGCATGGTCGTTCTCGAAGTCACCTGCGCTGGCGCGGGTTTTGCCTCAGCGCCAGCCGGGCACATGCAAACCGCGCAGGAGCGAGCCGCCGATCCACAGCAGCAGTAGAAACGGCAGCATGGCCATCGCCATCAGCAGAAGCGCCAACATGCCCATGAACAACCAGTCGCGCCATGTGTCGCGCCTGCCCACGGTCAGGCTCTGCTCCAAGAGTGCGTAGTTGCGCCGGTTCGCGCGCCAGCCGATATCGAAGAGGTTCCCCAGCACGGGCACGATGCCCACAACGACCTCAATGCCGAGATTGGCCACCATGCGCGCAATCGTGATCAGCGGCACGCCACGAAAGAATGCGGCCACAACGATGATGCAACTGGCCGCACCGGCCAGGAAATCGCCGATCCCCGGGACGAAGCCGATGATGCCATCCAGGCCGAAGCGCAGGTTGGTGCCCGGCACGCGAAACCACGTGTCCAGCAGCTTGGACAGGATGTCGAGATTTTCGTTGCGGAACAAGCCGCCGGCCCCGCGGAACCGGTCCTGCAGCCCTGGGGCAGACTCACCCGGTGCAAGAACCTGCCCCTGGATCACCTTTGCACTCGCCATTGTTCCCGTCCTCTCGCCGATCAAGGCACCGCAGGCAGTAAGATGCGCTACAATCATCTACGGACGGCGGCTATAGTTCAGTGGTTAGAACGCGGCTCTGTGGAAGCCGATGTCGTGGGTTCAAATCCCACTAGCCGCCCCATTCACGCCTTCTCTGCTCCCGCAGTGAGGTTTCTGCGGTCCTGATCGGAAACTCGGGACCCTGGCCGAAACCGCCGCGACTCTGAGCACTTGGGGCTACCAGCCAGCGAGGTGCTCCATCCCCGGTGCCGCGTCCCCCCAAGTACGTCGTCGCCGCTGCTGAGTCGCTCGCACCTGCACCCGCCAACCTCTTCGCCGGTACCTCAGGCTGGGCCTACCCCACCTGGAAGCCAGGCTTCTACCCTAAAGAGGTTCCGGCGAAAGCCTTTCTGCACTTCTACGCATCGCAGCTCACCGCGGTCGAGGTGAACTACACCTTCCGCACCCTGCCTACACAGCCGCAGCTAGAAGGCTGGCTCGCCGCGACACCTCCCGGCTTTCGCTTCAGTTTCAAGGCCCCACAACGCATCACGCACTTTGCGCGGCTGCGCGACTGCGCCGACCACCTCGACGTGCTGATCACCGCTCTCCAGCCTGCGCGCGAAGCCGGCAAGCTCGGCCCCATCCTGTTTCAGCTCCCACCCAACTTTCAGGCTGACCTCGCACGACTCACCGCCTTCCTGCAGGCGCCCGCACTGCGCTCCCCCACAGCCCCGCAGATCGCCTTTGAGTTCCGCCACCCAAGCTGGTTTAGCGAGGCAGCCTATGACGTGCTGCGCGCAGCAGGCGCCGCGCTCTGCATTGCCGACACCGACACGCTTGCCACACCCGACATCCACACCGTCAGCTTCCGCTGCTATCGTCTGCGTCGCGACGGCGGCTACACGCCCGCGGAACTCGACATCTTTGCCCAGCGGTTCACGTCGCTCGCTGCCGAAGCTCCCACCTACGTCTTCTTCCGTCACCAGGACGAACCCACCGGTGCCCTGAACGCCGCCTCCATGCTGCACCGCGCCGCCGAGCTTGACGGTCCCAGTGCGAGGGGAGCCGCCTGATGGGCACGCCACAGCCCAGCTGTCCGCAGCAACCCTGGCCCACCGCATTTCCCCCGTTTCACCCAAGGCGCTGGCTCAGCAACGGTCACCTGCAAACCATCGCCGGCAATTTCCTCCCTCGCCCGCGTGTCCTTCCACCCCCCGTCGCAGAGCTCGTCGAGACCGTCCCCGCACACGGCAAACAAATCTCCACCCAGGTGCTCTGCGAGTGCCATTGGCAGCCGCACGATCAGCGTGCGTCGCGTCCCACGGTGCTCGTGCTGCATGGTCTGGAAGGCTCTTCGCGCTCGCAGTATGTGCTCGGCAGTGCGACCAAACTCTGGCGCGCGGGCTGCAATGTCATTCGCATGAACATGCGCAACTGCGGCGGCACCGAGCGCCTGACGCCCACGCTGTATCACTCCGGCATGTCCGCGGATGTGGACGCCGTGATGCGCCACTTCATTCGCTTGCACCGGCTGCAGAGCTTCGCCCTGATCGGCTACAGCATGGGCGGCAACCTCGTCCTGAAGCTCGCCGGTGACCTCGGCGCCAACGCTCCGCCGGAGCTGAAGGCCGTCGTCGGCGTTTCGGCTGCGATCGATCTGGCCGTATCAGCCGATGCTCTGCACGAGCCGGCAAACCGCATTTACGAGCGCCGTTTCATCGCCGCTCTGCTGAAGCGTTTTCGTCGCAAGGCGTTTCTGTTCCCCCGCGCCTTCGACCCCAACCGCTCCAACCTCGTCCACTCGCTTCGCGAATTCGACGACAAGATCACGGCGCTGTACTCCGGCTTCCGCAACGCGAACGATTACTACTTCCGGGCCTCGGCCGCGCGTGTTCTTGACCGCATCGCTGTCCCCACCTTGCTGCTCCACGCGTGTGACGATCCCTTCGTGCGCCTGACCCCGGAGACGCGAGCGGTAATTGCGGCGAACCACCACATCACCTTGCTGGAGACGGCTCACGGCGGCCACTGCGCCTTCCTCGCCACGCCCGAGCGGGCTAACGGCAACGACGGCTACTGGGCTGAGCAGACCGCGCTGCGCTATCTGCTCAATCAAGCCTGAGCCTGTGGCGAATCGCTCGCCAAGTATCATGAACTCATGCTCGCCGACTGGTCAGCCGC
>CAXTRU010000024.1:5838-19046 GCA_964246665.1 uncultured Acidobacteriaceae bacterium | reverse complement strand
CCATCTCCCTCTGCCCGAGGGCGTCTACCTCGCCGTGCTCGGCCCCAGCTTTGAAACTCCCGCCGAGATCCGCGCCTTCCGCACCCTCGGCGCCGACCTCGTCGGCATGAGCACCGTGCACGAAACCATTGTCGCCCGCCACATGGGCCTCGAGGTCCTCGGCATTTCCCTCGTCACCAATATGGCTGCAGGCCTCGGTGAAGCCGCGCCCATCCATCATGAAGAGGTCATGGAAACCGGCCTCCGTGCCGAAACCCAGTTCACCGCCCTCCTCCAAGCCCTCATCCCGCAGATCGCGGCAGCTGTCTTGCCGCAGTAGCCCTCTCTCTGGTTGTTCACGTGAAGGAAGTCTGTGTTGTTCATAGTGCAGACTGCCAAGCGTGAGCCACACGTGGCGGCGTCGCAACACATCGCTCCAAACCTCGTCATGAGAACGGACCACGTACCGCCCACGCGCGCCAGCGCATTGCCCTACAGAAGGCAGATGTCTGCAACGGAATCGCTAAGCCCGAGAACTCGGCAGGGCACGGTTACGTCGGGGTGACCTGGTTTCATCCAAGTGCCTTCTTGTGGCTCGCTGCGGTCGCTCTTAGCATCTTGGTGTGCCACAGACACCACAAAGGCAGCGGTTCTTCCACCCTAAGAGGCGGCACAAAAGCATCCTGTTACAGGTGACTCGGGCTACATCGCCGGCTGGATCCATCGTGCCATATCTAAAACTGCAACGGTAACTTTGTATGGGGGATCGCGTGGCTTCGTGGGTGAAACTTGCTTCGATCAGCCTTGTCAGCATCGCTTCCGCACTCACCTTCGTCGGCTTCGGTGTGCTGGTCGTTCAAGGCAGGCGACCACCCAAGCGCACTGCCCAATACGTTGCTTTAGGGAGTTCCTTTGCCTCGGGATTTGGTCTTGGGCCTCGGCTGAAGGGCAGCCCCTACGCTTGCCTGAAGTCCAGCAACGGTTACCCGCAGCAGCTGACAAGGACGTTGAATCTTTCTTTAGAGGACATGACCTGCTCCGGGGCGACGACGTCCCAGGTACTGCATGGCGGCCAGTATTTCCAAGGTCCACAGATCGACGCCCTCGGCGAGAAGACGCAGTTGGTAACGCTTACGACGGGCGGCAATGATGTCTCCTACGTTGGCGACCTGACCTTGTTGGCTGCTCGTTCCCGGGAAGGCGTGCTGGGTTCATTGCTGCGCCTTCGGCCTTACAAGCTAAAGCCGGCGGAGGATCGAGCCTTCCCTAAGCTGCACAACGACCTCCTGGCCACGCTGGGTGAGATACGTCGTCGAGCTCCCCAGGCGCGCGTCATCGTCGTAACCTACCCAACGATCCTGCCGCCCTCGGGTACATGTCCCAAGCTAGGCATCAACGCTGCCGATGCCACTGTAATGCGGGAGGTCGGCGATCGTCTGGCCGAGACGACACGCGCCAGCGCACAAGGAGCAGCGGTCAGCCTAGTTGATATGGCGAGGCTGTCGTCAGGCCACGATGCCTGCGCTCCCACACCCTGGACCAACGGCGCAGCACCGGAGCAAGGAGCCAAGTTTCATCCGACACTGGCCGGTGCTTCCGCTACCGCACAGGCAATTCGGCGTGCCCTGCAGACCTCTTCGCTGCAATGACGTTGAACACACGCCGCCCTTTCCCATCAGTCCTAACCTCACATCGCTCTTCTCTCATCTCTCATCTCTCACCTCTCGCCTCTCACCTCTCCAGCATCTGCGACCTGCAGTCGCTCTGCCCCAAGACTTGCCCCGCATAAAACCAAGTACACTGCACGCGAGAGGAACCTTCATGCTCGATCCCTTGCGGCCGACCCGTCGCAGCTTTCTAGGCTCCGCCGCACTTGCCTCTTCCGCGTTCCGCATCCCTGCATTCGCTGCCGCGCAGCAGCTGCCGCCACCTTCCAAAGCGGACCAGTGGCTGGAGCCCGGGGCCGGCTTTCAGATGGATTTCTGGTGCCTCCCCCGCGTGCAATTCTGGAGTTTCAACAACCAGGATCCGCTTCTGAAGCTGCTTGGTTTTGAGGTTTCCGTCCAGATCGTCACCACGGGCCCTGACGAGAACACATATTCCTTGCATGCCGGCAGCCTCCATCAAAGTGAGACAGAGGGCGGCCTTGTGGTGCGTGCGTCCCAGCTCACCACGGCTGGACAGCAGGTCTTGGTTCCCGGCTCTTGCGAGATCCGTGTCCTACGACGCGGCGACCGCATCGGCATCACCACGACAGCCACGGTCGAGAAAGGGTCCGTGCGCGCCGTCAAGCTTGTTTTGCGTCGCCTCCCGCCAGGCCGCGTCGGGTTTACCAGCTGGGAGTCCGTGCCGAATCTCGCCCCCGTCCCAGTCGAGTCGCTCGCTCTCGCCTATCCCACGTATCAGGGTGGCGCTCCCGTCTGGTTTCTGGCCCCCGACGGCGACCGGGGCTTCAGCTTTTCCTCTATAGACCTCACGCCCCGTCCTCGGCGCTTTGTGGCGTCCCGCGAAGTGGAGGGCGGCACGTGCATTGAGCTGATCGTCGAAGAGGATGCCCGCTTCTGGAAGCAATCCTTCACCGCACCCGAATGGGAGATCGCCGCCAATACGACGCTCGATCAAGCCATCGCCGACCGCGTTCAAATGCTTGAAGGGAAAGCAGGCATGGTCGCCTGGGAGCGACGCACCGACGTCCCCGCCTGGGTGCATGACATCGGCCTCGTCGTGTGCCTGCACGGCATGCATTGGAGCGGCTACATCCTGCAGGACTACGCAGCCATGCGCGCAAGCATCGAGTGGATTACCAGCCGTATCCCCGGCCGCAACGTCCTGTTCTTTCTCGCCGGGTGGGAAGGCCGCTACTACCGCACCTACGGCAACAGCGTCCCCAATGCCCGCATGGGGGGCGAGGCCGGCTTTCGCGCCATCGTGGATACAGCCCACAGCAAAGGCGCGCACGTCATGGCCATGTACGCCGGCAACGCCGCGATGCCGGGAACGCCTCACTTCGACGAATACGCACCGGCCTCGAAGTTCCAAGCCACCGGCAGTCTCAGTTGGACGCCCATGCGCGGCTACACCACGGATTGGACGACCGTGCGCGGCAGCGACATCGATGGCTCGGCATGGCTGAACCCAGGTGCCCCCGGCTGGCGGCAGCACCTTACGGACCAGGTGCGCGCCACCGCACAAACCTTCGGTATCGATGGCGCCTTCTTGGACACGCAGCCCAATGCGGACAACGATCGCGTCAACCAGCCCATCGAGGGCCTACGCAAAATCGTCACCGATCTCCGGGGTGAGCGGCCCGACTTCATGATCGCGACCGAAAGCTGGCTCGACACAACGTTCTCCTTCCTTCACGCAGGGCAAACGCCCGCGGGCTACAAGAACTGGTCCAGCCGCTTCGGCCGCCGCTTCGCCCATCTCGCCATGGGCGAACCCAGCCGCGGCTCCACCGGTGTCCATGAAGCCGGGTACTGCGCCTACAACTTCGAACAGGTCATGACCTGCTTCGATTGGCCGACGCTTGCCCTGGTCGATACCACGCTGCGCGACGCCCCCGAAAAAGCGGAACGGGTCATTGCCTACGCCCGCTCACGCTTGGTGAAAAGTTGACGCGCCTCAGGACAGAACCAGGCGCGCAAGAACGGCTGGTCACAAGTTTCTTGTGATCCACAGACACTCGATTGCAATCACGATGCGAGCCTGAGGGACGATCACTTCGTTTGAACTCGCATCGTGTAAAGCAAGCCGTCTTACCCCGCTCAAGTTCCCGGCCAGGGTGCAGCACACTGGATACACTAAGGCCGTGAGCCAGCCGTCGCCCACCACCCTAAAGCCCACCATCCTCGGTATCGCCGGCTGCTCCGGCTCCGGAAAAACCACGCTTGCCCGCGAGCTTGCCCACCAGCTGCAAGCCACGCTTTTTCCGCTCGACTTCTACTATCGCGGCCTTTCCCAACTCCCTCTGGACGCCCGCGACAAGCGCAACTTCGATCACCCTGACTCCCTCGAATCCGAACTCTTCATCCGGCACATCCGCGCCATGGCCGAAGGCGAAACCATACAGCGCCCGGTCTATGACTTCAGAACCCACTCCCGCGTCCCTGGCGCCTTCACCACGATCGCACCCGGGCGCTTCGTCATCGTTGAAGGCATCCTCGCGCTGCACTACCCTGAGTTGCTCCCGCTCTACACGCTCTCGGTCTACGTCGACGCGCCCCATGACGTATGCCTGACGCGCCGTATCCGCCGCGACATTCGCGAGCGCGGCCGCACCGAGGCCAGCGTTCGCGAACATTACGAAGCCGCCGTCCGCCCCATGGCCGACCGGTATATCCTGCCCAGCCAAGCCCACGCCAGCGTTGTCGTCAGCGGATGTGAGTCGCTGGATTGGTCGGTAGAATGTGTGCTTCGCCGACTTCACGACCAGGCGGCTGCAGTTCCAGGCTCAGCACTCGACAATGGCAAATGAGCCGACGCTTGCCTGCTCCACCGCGGATCGGATCTCGTCAAGGCAATGCCTAATCATGGGCCACCGCTGATCCGTGAGCACGACAATGGCAATGCGGCGTGTCCTAAGGTCCTGCTGATAGCTTAAGTTTTTATCCCCAATAAGAAGCCGTCGAACCCGGCGCTCTCCGCTAAGTTCAACAGCTCGCCATTCCGTGTTCCAGCCACCCGCATACGCAACGGTGACAACCTCATGTCCTGGAAGATGAAGTCGGAGTGGATGGGGCAGGTTCTCGTCGAATAGCACTCTCAAGCAGCGTTCTTTGCCCGTTGCGCCTGCGAAAGCAAATCAGCGCGCGTATCACGTCGGCAGGTACCGTGGGGTACTCAGCATGGATCTCCTCAACCGTCTCCCCTAGTTCATAGCTGCCAACGAGTACATCGGGAAAGACGCGGGTACCCTGAACCGTAGGTGCGCCGGAACAACGCCCTTCGACGCGCTCGACGAGTTCACATCCTGTCCAGTCCATAGTGCCTCCCTGGCCCAGTGTAGCGCCACACATCTGCGCAGAGAAGCAAAGAAAGGCAGAGCCGAAGCTCTGCTTTTCCGCGAAGTTCTTCTCCGTCCGCTCGGCCTGCGCGTTCTTGTGGAACGCATAGCCGGCGATCAACGGGAACGCGATGGTCGCCTCGGCGAACACCATCTGCTCATACGTAAGATCGACCTTGCCCCAAGAGCTGGCTTCCTTCAGCGTCGAGCCCGAGAGCGCGCCATCGCGTGCATCGGCCACCGTGATCTGGATCGCGTACTTGTGCATCGACGCCTCCACACCCAGGATGTCGGCCGCCACCACGATGTCCTGCGCGAAGTTCTTGGGCACGCCGCCGCCGATCATCAACAGGCCCGTGGTCGGGTTTTGCAGCTTGATCTGCGTCAGTTCATAGAAGTCCTTGCCGGAGTCGATAGAGCACATCGCCTTGCCCTGGCGCTCATGCTGATGCGCCACGATGCCGAAGCCGAACGAGCAGTCAGAGAACGCCGGCACAAAGATCGGCACGCCCTTTTCGTACGCCGCCAGCACGATCGAATCCGCATTGCCGTTCTCCGGCGTGCGTCCGTTCTCCTTCAGGTAGCGGCCCATCTCGCGAATGTACTCGCGTGAGCTGTACGCGCCGGGCTTCATGCCGTCAATGATCTTCTTGGTCGTGTCATCGCAGATGCGCAGCTCTTCTTCGTCAATGAACGTGTCGTAGATGCGGTCGATCATCAGCTCGCGCAGCTCGGCATCGCCGGCACCGTACTTGTACTCCTCGCCGGCAACATAGTGGCGGAAGCCAAGCGCCTCAAACAAGTCCTGATCGACGATGTTGGCGCCGGTCGACACAATCGCGTCCACCATGTTGTGGCGCACGAGATCGATGATGACCTTCTGCAGACCAGCGGAGATCAGCGAGCCGGCCAGGCACAGGATCACGCCGCACTCCGTATCGCGCAGCATCATGTCGTAGATCGACGCCGCCCGCGCCAGGTCGCGCGAGCTGTAGGCCATCTTGCTCATCGCATCCACCATCGGCACAATGCCGGGCTGCTGCGTGATGTCGATATGCTGAATTTGGTCCTTGAGAAGCTCTTTCTTCGTTGCCATTTGCGGTTTTCTCCAGAGAAGCTTGTCGCTCTCCCAGCAAGAGGTCGCTTGAAACCGAGTCTCATCTTGAGTTTGGGCCACAGGGCGCAGCGCAAGCCAGCAACACCCCTCAGCAGGTCCAAACCCTCACGCACACACAGCCATTCTTACCTGCTGCACTGCGATCCAACATGAAAGCGGAGTTCCAAATCTCTCGGCCGCGGGCCCCATCCTGATCAACCGCATCCCGGAGTCATCTGGTATCTATAGGATGCGCGAAAGCCATCCCAGATGCAACCCACCGCGACCCCGAAAATGCACACTCAGCGCCCAAATAGGCGCGTGAGGTGGGATGGCCTCCGCTAGTCTTAACCGTAGCCATGAACGTGAACTTCGCCGAACGCGCTCACAACCACAACTGGAAGCTGGATCCGATCGTCCGTTCGCTGCTGGACACGGACTTTTACAAGCTGCTGATGTTGCAGTTCATCTGGAAGAACTTTCCGGCGACGCACGTCACCAGCGAGATCCACAACCGAACCACGCATGTCCGCCTGGCGGACCGCATCCCCGCCGAGGCTTTGCGTGAACAGCTTGAACACGTCCGCAAGTTGCGGTTCCTGCGTTCAGAGCTTGTGTGGCTTGCAGGTAACACGTTCTATGGCGTTCGCCACATCTTCGAGCCCGAGTTCCTCGACTGGCTGGATCGCAGCTTCAGCCTGTCCGAGTACGAGATCAGCGAAAGCAACGGCCAGCTCATCATCCGCTTCTCCGGCCTGTGGTCTGAGGTGACGATGTGGGAGGTGTACGCACTCGCCATCGTGAGCGAGATGAAGACCCGCGCCGCGCTTGCGGAGCTCAGCGAGCTTGAGCTGGACGTGCTCTACGCCCGCGCCAAGACGCGCCTCTGGGACAAGATTGAGCTACTCCGCAAGGTCGAGGGCCTGCGCCTTTCGGACTTCGGCACCCGCCGCCGGCACAGCTTCCTGTGGCAGGAGTACGCGGTGCAGGCGCTCGCGTCCACATTAGGCGATCGCCTCACCGGCACCTCCAACACGGCGCTTGCGTACAAGCACAACCTTGAAGCCATCGGCACCAACGCACACGAGCTGCCCATGGTGATGGCCGCGCTGGCGTCGCGCTTCAGCGATGACGACCTACGCGAGTCGCAGTACAAGGTGCTGGAGCTGTGGCAGCAAAGCTACGGTGGCGAGCTCCTCATCCTTCTGCCCGACACCTTCGGCACCACGCAGTTTCTGCAGGGAGCGCCCGAGTGGGTCGCGCACTGGACGGGCGAGCGCATTGACTCCAAGGACCCGTTCGAAGCCGGCGACGAATACATCGCCTGGCTGCAGGCGCGCGGCGAAAACCCGAAGGCCAAACGCCTGATCGCCTCCGACGGACTGGACGCAGACACGATCGTTCGTCTGCACGACTACTTCAATCACCGCATCCGCTTTTCTGCCGGTTGGGGTACGCTGCTCACCAACGATTTTCGCGCCTGCAACCCGCGTCACCCCGATCCCACGCACGACACCTTCGCGCCGATCTCGCTGGTGTGCAAGATCACCAGCGCCGACGGCATCCCCACGGTCAAGCTCAGCGACAATCCCAGCAAAGCCACCGGCCCTGCCGAGTTGATCGCCCGCTACCGCGGCGTGTTCGGCTCTCCGGTGCTTTCAGAGCTGCCAGTGCTGGTGTAATGCCCGCCGCGCCCCTGTATCCTGAAAGGCATGTTGTCGCCCGAGATTACGCCCGAAGATCTGGTCAGATTGCGCAAGGAGCCGAACCCACCCGTGCTGCTGGATGTTCGTGAAAAGTGGGAGTACGACACGGCGCACCTTCCCGACTCGCTGCTCATCCCCATGGGCGAGATCCCGAACCGAGCCTACAACGAGCTCGACCCCGACCAGCCGGTTGTGGTGATGTGCCACCACGGCGCGCGTTCCCTGAACGTCACCATGTGGTTGCGGCAGCAAGGCTATGAGCAGGCCCAATCGCTTGCGGGCGGCATTGACGCCTGGTCGCGCAGCATCGATCCCTCCGTTCCGCGCTACTAAGCTCAAGATTGCGTCAGCCGTCTACAAATGCCCATGCGACCCGTCTACAAGAGTGCTGACCGAGGCTGCAAAGGTGAGCGAGAGGGTGCTACCATGAGCCGCATGAAGCTCCGGCTTCAACGATCCATCTTTCTGCTTGCGCTGACCGGAGCCTGCCTGGCGCCGAGAGCATCGGCGCAAACCGCCGACGACGCCGAAGGCCCGGCCCTTCCCAAGGCCGACGTGAGCCGCCCGCACGCGCTCAACAACGACACCATCATCAAGCTGAGCAAAGCAGGCCTGGACGACTCCGTCATCATTCAGACGATCCAGACCCAGCCCGGCGCCTACGACACGGCACCGGACGACCTGATCGCGCTCAAAAACGCGGGTGTGTCGCAGAAGGTGATCGTCGCCATGCAGGCCCGCAGCGCCGGGCTCGTCGTTCGCCCCGGGTCGAACACGGTAGATCCTGCTCCCCTTGCCGCAGGCGTCGATGAGATCGGCGTCTACTACCAGGACAAGGATGGCCAATGGGTGCCGCTGAGGACGGAACGGGTCCAGTTCAAGTCGTCGGGCTGGCTCAAGAACGCGGCCAGCGACGGCCTGATCAAGCAAGACATGAACGGCCATCTCGACGGTCGCCAAAGCCCGCTGATGCTGCCGACCGGCGTCAAGATCCTCATCTACGCTCCCGCTGGAACGCAGGCGGAGGAGTACGACTTCCTGCGCTTTGAGGAACACTCGGGCAGCCGCGACTTCCGCGTCAAAACCGGTGGCCTGTTCCACTCCTCCACCGGCTCCGAACGCGACGAGATCGAGTTCCACCCGGTCAAGGTTGCAAAGAATATGTACACGTTCACCGTGCCCGCGGACATTCAGAAGGGCGAGTACGGTGTGCTTCCTCCAGGCTCCAGCAACGTGCCCGGCCTTTCCAACGCCGGCAAGATCTTCACGTTCTCTATTCGCGAGTGATGATTCGACGACGATCGTGGTGGCCTCTTTGGGTCGGCTTGGCGCTCTTGGCCGCCCTGGCTGTATTGCTCTTTCTCCGCGCCAAAGCGCCGCCGGAAGCCGCGCGCCTGCTGCCCGAAAGCGACGCCATCCTGTACGCCAACCTGCGGCCGCTGCGCACGCTGGCCAAGTGGGACGCGCCGGGCGCGGCGACGAGCTCCGTACAGCGCAGCCATGACTTTCAGGCCTTCGTGGAAGCCACCGGCATTGTGCCGGAGCGCGACCTGGACAGCGTAGCGTTCGCGCTGCATCGCATGCCCGACCCGCGCGGACCCAACGGAGCCGTCGCGTACTCCGAGGTCTTTACCGGCCACTTCGACGCGGGGCGTTTGCGGCACTACCTCGGCAGCCTCGCCAAGAACACCGAAACCTACGCCGGCCGCGACATCTACAGCATCCCCGTGGAAGGTCGCACCTTGCGCGTGGCGGTTGTGGCGTATGACACTGTGGCCGCCTCGAACACACCTTCCGCCGAGCAGATCCATTCCATCCTCGACCGGTCGCGTGCCGCCGCGTTATGGCAGCCCGGATCGTCGCTGCTGGCCGCGCGATTTCATGAGGTGCCGTTGCTTTCGCAAGCTTGGGGCATCGGTCGCATCGGCCTCCCCTTTGGGGAGCAGGGCAGGATCTCCGTGATGGGCTTCGAGCTGCCCGTGCCCGTAGACACAGAACTGATTGCCAGCCTGCGCTACAGCGGCAACGTCCACCTGCGTGTCGAGGAGATCGCCCCGGACGCCCTCGCCGCGCAGCACACGGCGGAGTCGGTCAGCAATATCCTGAGCGTGGTGCGCGGCCTGGCCAGCGCCGAAGGCCCACGCACCGACCGCGAAGCGGCCATGCGTGCCGTTCTTAGCTCCGCCCATGTCGGCCAAACCGACGACCGGGCCGTGCTGACCGCCAGCGCGAGCCTGGAACAGGCTCGGCTGCTGACCAGCACAGGCCAAGCCACCGCAAGTGCCTCCCCACAGGCTGACCCTGCCCTAAACCCCGCCGCGACCCTGCGTTAAACACTGTGGAGAAGGACGGCCCCAAGCCTGCGCCTCCGGCCGTCTTGGCTCGCACAGCCGGACGCCCACCCCACATTTCGAGACCGCCAAAGGTTGAGTGACCACCGGTGCGCCTCTGCGGCGGGCTACCTGCATCCAAAGACCTAGATCACGAACCTGGAGCAAAAGCAATGATCGCTTCCGCACGTCGCAACCAAGCCGCCCTCCTCAAGATGCTGCCACTCGGGGCTTCCCTTGCGCTCGCGGGGACGTTCGTCAGTCCCACCACACCGGCGCGCGCACAGCAGGTCCTCACCGGCCAGGCTGCCTTTACCGACTACAGCCAGGAGCAGCCAGGCGTTCGTCACAAGATCACCGTCAACGACCTGCCCGCACCCGATCCGGCCGAGGCCGTCGACAACGGACCCACCGTGGTGCCCCGACCCGCCGATGCCTGGCCCACGGCCCCTGCAGGCTTCAAGGTGACGCTCTACGCCGGTGGAGACGCCGCGCCGATGCAGCGCAGCGACAACAAGCAGCAAACCTATCAGGCCGCAACGGGCACGTTCACCATGCCGCGCCTAATCCGCTTCGCCCCTAACGGCGATCTGTTCCTCGCCGACTCACAGGCTGGCACGCTGTTCGTCCTTCGCGGTGCAGGCACTGACGGCAAAGCGCAAAGCATCGAGAAGTTCGCCACCGGGCTTGACCATCCCTTTGGCATCGCGTTTTATCCGGCGAACAATCCCAAGTACATCTACGTCGGCACGGCCACGACCATTGAGCGCTTTCCGTACCACGCGGGCGACCTCCATGCCACCGCGGCGCCGCAAACGATCGTGCCCGATATCCCCGGCTATGCGCAGCTGCGCGGCGGCGGTCATTGGACCCGTGACGTCGTGTTCACCGCAGACGACAAGCACATGCTCGTCAGCGTGGGCTCCGGCTCCAACGTCGACGATGCCGACACACACCCGCGCGAGTTCCACCGCGCCGACGTGCTCGAATACACCCCCGACGGCAAGTTCGAAGAGGTATACGCCTACGGCATCCGCAACTGCGTGGGTGAGGCCATTAACCCCATCACGCACTCGCTGTGGTGCTCCACCAACGAGCGCGATAACCTCGGCAACCACCTGGTCCCCGACTACGTGACGAGCGTGCCGGAAGGCAGTTTCTTCGGCTGGCCCTGGTACTACATGGGCGGCCACCCGGATCCGCGCCTGCAATCTCCCTGCGCCAACGGCACCGGTCCCAATCCGCAGCTGAAGGCGCCGCTTGACCCGGCTCAAGCTGCAAGCTGCAAGCGCGAAGATATCGCCAGCAAGGTGCGCACACCGGACGTTTTGGTGCAGCCGCACATGGCTTCGCTGGAGCTGACCTTCTACCCCGACCACAAAGAAAGCTTCCCGACGCAGTTCGACGGTGGTGCCTTTGCCGCCGAGCACGGTTCGTGGAACCGCAAAAACCGCGCCGGCTATAACGTCATCTTCATCCCGATGCAGAACGGCAAGGCGACAGGCGAGTACGACGACTTCCTCGACGGCTTTGTCACCAAAGACGGCCAAGTCTGGGGACGGCCCGTTGGTGTGGCCGTAGCGCCGGATGGCTCGCTGTTCGTCACCGATGACGGCTCCCGCAGCGTCTGGCACGTCAGCTACACGGGGCAGACCGGTGCAGGAACGAATGGCCGTTAGCTTGCTCCGAAACGCTGCTCATCGGGCTCCCCGCTCTTCCGCAACATGCAGGGGTGGGGTGGCCCTTGCCGCGCTGCTGCTCGGATTGGGTGTCCAGGCCCAAACCATCCCTGCCACGCGGGCCACGGCCTTGGACGGCCATAGCGTCGCTCTGCCCCAGGATCTTTCCGCGCCGGCGACCGTGCTGATCCTGGGCTTTGGCAAGCACTCCGCCGATGCCACCACGGCCTGGGAAAAGCCCGTCCGCCAACAGCTCGCGCAGCCCGGTCGCATCGGCTTTTACGACATGGCGATGCTGGCCGAGGTGCCGGGCTTTGTGCGTCCCATGGTGCTGCGCGCCGTCAAGCACGATGTGCCTGACGTGTTGAAGCCCAACTTCCTTCCGCTCACCGCGCAGGAAGACGCGTGGAAGCAGGTCGCCGGTTATGCCAACGACCAAGCCGAGGCGGCGTATGTGCTTTTGGTCGACCGGACCGGCAAGGTGCGCTGGTCCACGCACGCGGCCTTCACACCGACCGGCTTCACGGAGCTCACCAACCGGGCGCGCGACTTGGCAGCGGCTTCGCACTGATAAGGCGCCGCGCTGTCACAAGCCGTTGCGGGCGAGTACGGTAGCCTGAGGGCGCATGTCTTTTTGCCATTCTGTCCTTGTCCGCAATCTGTTCTTCGCCGTAGCTCTGCCCCTGCCTGCGCTCCTCGGCCAAACCCCCGGGCCAACGCCGGCGGTCGCGGTCAGCAAGGCCCGCGCGCTCTACTACACCCCCGTAGACAGCGGCCTGGAGAGCTTTCGTTGCGACATCAACTTTGACTGGAAGACCTTTATCCAGAAAGCAAGCAATCAGCCGGTCCAGAACGATGATCCACTGTTGGCGTACCTCCGCACGGTCCAGCTGAGCGTAGAGGACAAGCTGCGCAGCGGCGGCGAAGTGCACTGGGTCGCAACGGCGCCTCCACCCGACGGCGCGGAAGACTCGGTCACCAAGATGCGCGACGGCTTTCAGCAGATGTGGTCCGGCTTCCTCCAACCGTGGAACGGCTTTGTCACCGGCGACTGGATGACGCTTGATGCCCAGTCCGTCGTAGAGCGCAATGCTACCGGCTACCATGTCGTCGCGCGGGTCGGCCCAAAACTTGCCGAAGAACAGTACGACGATACACTCCGATTGCAATCGGTACACGTCACCACGCCCTCGCTCGACAGCGTCGAAACGCACACCTTTACGTCCACACCGCAAGGCTTGCTGGTCTCGTCCATTCGCAACATCTATCGCAAGCCACCGAAGCCGGACCTGACCGAGGTGCTGATGAAGGTGAACTACGCCCCGGTCTCCGGCTTTCAGATTCCCTCGGAGCTGACCATCACCGTTGGCCCGGTGAGCTTCGACTTCCACCTCGCAAACTGCACCGTGCAGA
>CAXTRU010000024.1:0-5789 GCA_964246665.1 uncultured Acidobacteriaceae bacterium | reverse complement strand
CAGAGTAGCGCAGACCATAGCCATTCCAGAATGGGCTTTGCACGCGTAGCGTTCGCTGCTACGCTCTCCTCAAAACAGTCGAGGAGCTAGCGATGAGGAGCCTCTGGATGCGCACGGCGTTGATGTGCTGCCTGATGGGCGTGGCTGCAGGTGCACAAACTGGCAAAGGCGGCTTCCCAGACACTGTCTTCGCGGCCAAGACGGTTGCCATCGTCAACGACACCCATACGCCAGGCGTAGACAAAGGCGCAGCCGATGCGCTGCAGGCATGGGGACAGTTCAAGGTCGTCGACGACCCGCAACTTGCCGATGTCACCATCCGCTTCGAAAAGAACCGGCAGCGCGAAGGGCACGACTCGCAAACATCGGACCCCGACGGCAAGAGCACAAGCTACGGCTACACTATGTCGTTCTCATCCTCGATTCACATGACGGCCTCGTTGAAAGACGCTGACAAGCCGTTCTACTCGACAACCACCGAGGACTCCAAGGCGAAGGCCGGCTCCACCTGCATCAACAGCTTCCATACAGCTTTCCGCGAAGCACGCCAGCAGCAGAAACCCTGATGGCCTTTGTTCCCCGTCATCGGCGGTAGCCTCCGCCGGTGTGTGTGCCCGTGCGCAGATCGACCGTAAACGGCACTTCGGCATCGGCGAACATGTCCCAGCCGAGCCCGTGCAGCAGCCCACCGGCAACGCCCGTCAGCGTCACGCCCTCCCAGCTTAGCCGCGCAGACCGCCACACCACGCCATCGGCTCCCAAAGCGAGCACATCGTGAAAGCCGGCCAGCAGCACAAGCTTGGCCTCCGCAGCAGGAAGCACCGCCGTCACGGGCCGTTGCTCCAGCAGCGTGGTGTTCTCAGGCCGCGACGTATCGACGTGGTAGGCGTAGCCGCCGGCAACCGCAAGCAGGTGGTCAGGCGAGGGCGAGGCCCACACGCCAGCCGGTAGCGCCGGGTCATGGAAGCCGAGCGCACATGTCGCCAGGAACGTGCCGCCGCTTGCGGGCTTCACTTCGAGAAACAAGGCACCGCGGTTCAGCGCGTCCTCTTCACCCGGGACGTGCATGGGAAAGACAAACTGCCGCGCGGGAGCGATCAGCGGCGCGGTTCGCAGCACCCGCGCGCTCCACGTTCTCGGGAAGGTGCTGAGCGGGTCCGGCGTGGTGGTCGCAGGCGTCATCGCAGGTGCTCCCATCCCCCAGGGCGCAGCGCCGAAGCACGGCCTCGCGCATCCACAAGGGCAACCGTCGGCCGCCCCACCCTGCACGGCAGGATCCTGCCAATCTCCGTCACGGCAACTCCCGCCACAAGCCGGGGAACCTTCACCCTTGCCCGCGCGGTGAACAGCAACTCGTAATCCTCGCCCCCATGCAAGGCTGCCTTCAGCCTTTCCGCAGGCTCGCTGCTTCCCAAAAGCGAGTGCATGGGCAAGCTGTCCGCATCGACCTCGGCCGCCACCCCGGAGGCCTCACACAAATGGCGCAGGTCCGTGGATAGGCCATCGCTGAGGTCCATCGCCGCCGAGGCCAATCCGCGGCGTACCAGGGCAGTTCCTACATTGAGCCGCGGCTGCGGAAAGAGGTGTGGGTGTGCTCCATTGTTCGTCGCTCCACTTGCTGCGCCACGCCGCCCCGGTCCCGCAAGAGACGCCAGCTCCACGGCGGCACCGCCCAGCGCTCCGCTCACAAACAGGCGGTCGCCGGCGCAGGCCCCGGTACGTAGCAGTGCTTTGCCGCTCGGCACCGACCCAAGCAGGGTGATGTCTGCCAGAACATGGTCGCTAGGCGACTCCGACGTGTCCCCGCCCGCAAGCGGTACCTGCACCTGTTGCGCCAACGCGAGCAGCCCCTCGAAGAAGCCGTCCAACCATGCCTTATCGCGCGCCACCGAGCGCGGCAGCGCCAGCGACAGAAACGCCGCGATGGGCCGCGCCCCCATAGCCGCGAGGTCGCTTAAACCGCGAGCCAACGTGCGATGACCCACCGATTGTGGGCTATGCCAG
The DNA here is from genome assembly GCA_964246665.1 of uncultured Acidobacteriaceae bacterium. Lineage (GTDB taxonomy): Bacteria > Acidobacteriota > Terriglobia > Terriglobales > Acidobacteriaceae > Granulicella. The sequence continues at coordinate 3,785 of CAXTRU010000024.1, read as the reverse complement.
TCGCGGCGAAAGTGCCGGCCCTCCAGGGAAAAGTCGGTGGTAACCACAATCTCTTCCCCAGCCTGGGGCCGCAGGATCGCGCAGTCATCGCCGATACCAAGCCGCAGCGCAATGCTCTTCCCCGCCGCAGCCAGCGCTTTTCGGCGGATGCGCTCGATGATGGCAAGCTCACCAGCGACGCCGCTTCCGTCTTGTGCCGCTCGCCTCGGGGCCATGCCTTCCAGCATAGCCGCCAACCTGCGGCGTCCTCACCGACCATCCCGGCTTCGCCGCACCTTGGCGAAGCGAAGGAGCTACGTTACCCTGAAGATACCTTTTGCGCGGGTTCCGTGTGCAAAGCCGAAGCCCGGCTGCCTGGGCGGGAAACATCTGATCGCCACTTGCCGTCCATTCACAGGACAGGACCCGGGTCGAAACCTACCGCATGCGCAAACGCTACATCGTTTATGTCACGACCTCGGAGAACGGCGATACCGATCGTGTTTCGGTACCGATGCGCTACGTGTACGTCTTTCTCGCCTCGGCGCTGGTAGGCCTGTTCACCATGGCCGGGCTCGCCGGGTCGTATGGGCGCATGCTCGCCAAAACCGAAAGCACCAACCGGCTGCGCAACGAGCTGGCCCTGAGCCGCAACGACTACGCCAAGCTGGAAAAGACCGCCCATGAGCGCGACGTGCAGGCCGCCAGCCTGGGCTCGCTCGCTACGGAAGTTTCGGCCATCTACGGTCTTACCGCCGGTAAGCTCACGTTTGCGCACGGGCATGCCCTGCGCGCCGGCAAAAACGCCACGGCTGCCGCCGGCGCCGCCGCCAAGGCACCGCTGAAGGACGAAACGGCGTTCAACGACGAAAGCTACTACAAGTCGCTGGACACGTTTTATGCCCTGCGCACCACCGCGCAGGAGGGCATCGCGCCCCCATCACAGCCGCTGAACCCGAACCTCGGCATCCGTGGCGCGCTGGGCGAACTGGCCGGCGGGCTTGACCTTGGGCCGGCGCTCTCCGGGTCCAACGTGCCCGACATGTGGCCCATCCTTGGGCCCATCAACTCAGGGTTCGGCCAGCGCGAAGATCCCATCCTGGGCTTCGGCACAGGTGAGTTCCACAAGGGGATCGACATTGGCTCGCCCAATGGCACGCCGGTCCATGCGCCGGCGGCCGGTCGCGTGCTGAAAGCAGGTCTCGGCACCGGCTATGGCAATGAGATCGAGATCGACCACGGTAACGGCATCACCACCGTGTACGGCCATCTGCAGGGCTTCAATGTCACGACCGGGCAGCAGGTGGTGAAGGGCGAGGTCATCGGCTTTGTCGGGCACACCGGCCGCGTTACCGGGCCGCATCTGCACTACGAGGTCCAGGTGCGTGGCACCGCCGTCAACCCGCACAAGTATCTCCGTTCCACCATGGCCGACCTGGGTTCTTCCGGCAATCCGAACCCCTCGGGCTCATAGCGCTCGCGGTGCCGGCCAGGATGCTTGCGAAGGCCCTAGTCGTCGTTAGGCCGCATTTGCTTGACGTTTGCCCATGAAAGGGCCGAGGCTAAAGCCGACCTTCTTCTCGGGGAAAAGAACGATGACCGGCACCTCCGGGCCTCCTATCGACCACCTTAAGGCGTCCATGCGTGCGGCGTGGATGGCCGGCGACTTCGGCCAGGTCGCCAAAACCATTTCCAGCGGCGCCGAAGCCTTCGTCCAGCGACTCGCGCTGCCTGCGGGCAGCCGCGTGCTGGACGTCGCGTGCGGCACCGGAAACCTGGCGATCCCCTTGGCACGGGCTGGCTGCCAAGTCACCGGCGTCGACATCGCCACGAATCTCCTCGCCCAAGCGCGTGAACGCGCTGCTGCCGAACATCTCGTCATCAGCTTCGACGAGGGCGACGCCGAACAGCTGCCCTATCCCGACCAGAGCTTCGACGCCGTGGTCAGCATGTTTGGCGCGATGTTTGCGCCTCGCCCAGACTTGGTGGCCCAGGAACTCGCGCGCGTTCTACGGCCAGGCGGCCTGCTGGCCATGGCGAACTGGAATCCGGAGAGCTTTTCCGGCGCCATGTTCCGCGTCAGTGGCAAACACGCGCCAGGCGCACCCGGCATCCCGGCGCCTGTGCTTTGGGGCGATGAGCAGGTTGTGCGGGAGCGTCTTGCCCCCGCTTTTCACAACATCCGCACCCAGCTCGTGCCGATCCTCTTCGATCTGCCGACCAATCCGGCCGGAGCCGTGGCGTTCTTTCGCCAGTACTTCGGCCCAACCCAGGTCGCGTTCGACCGCCTCGATGATGCGGGCAAGGCCGCATTTGCGGCTGACCTGGAGGCGCTCTGGGCAGGCGCCAACGTGGCCCCTGACCCGGACCGGCACACCCTGATCCACAATGAATTTCTGGAACTGATCGCGACTAAAAACGCCCCGTAGGTGGATTCCAGCTTGCCTCTGAGGCCGCTCAGACGAGTAAGTTCTCGGCCCCCACTTGCACTTCGATCAAGCGTGTTGACGAACATCGCAATCTGCAATAAGCTAATTACAGATTGCAAATACAGCCATGAAGCTCTCTGACAAGCTCCGTTACCTCCGCGAAGTGGAGGGCAGTCTCCGCGGCCTGGGCCGGGCGATGACGCAAGGCGAGTTGGTGCGTGCCCTGGAGGACGAGTTGGGCGAGTCGCTCTCGCAGAGTTACCTGAGCCAGATCGAATCCGGCGCGCGGCCCCACCTCACCAACACAACACGCCTGCTGCTGGCGAAGTTCTTCAAGGTGCATCCGGGTTACCTGGTGGAAGATCCTGAGGGCTACCACGCCGAGTTGCTGTCCGATGCCCGCCTCCAGGAAGATCACCTCGACTCCTGGCTGATCGGCGGAGCCGAACGTTTTCGCCGCCGCGATCCAGAGCTCTGCCGCGCCCTGCTCGAGGTCGCCAAGCACGACGACTCACGGCGCTGCCTGCTTCTGCTGGAAAGCATTCTGGAAACGCCGCGCCTTGCCGAGCGTCTGTTAGCCTTGCTTCGCCCGGACGACGCGCCTTCCTCAGCCACGACGCACTTCTCTGCGCAAAAGGCCCCGGCCGGTTCCGCTTCAGCATCTTCCTCCGTTGGAGGCCGCTCATGATGTTCTCGCCCGCACACTTCGACTGGACCGCCGTGTACCTCACGTGCTTCGGCGTAGGCCTGGTTCTCAGCACGCTCGGCTTTGCCGGCGGTTTTTTGCATCTGCACTTCGGCCCATGGCACGTCGGTGGGCACGGACACCTGCTCAGCAAGGCCGGCACACATAGCCACAGCCCCGGGCAGATGTCTCCGCTCAACGGCTTCACCATTGTGGCGTTTCTGTGCTGGTTCGGCGGCACGGGTTACCTGCTCTCGCACGGCGGTGTTCTCGTGTGGCTCATCGTGCTTGGGCTTTCCGCGCTGAGCGGATGTGCCGGCGCTGGGCTGGTGTTCTGGTTCATGACCAAGGTGCTGCTGCCGCGCGAGCGAACCCTGGAGCCCGCCGATACACCCATGGTCGGCGTGCTTGGCCGGGTCAGCGCCCCGGTGCCGCGCAACGGCGTTGGCGAAATGCTCTACACGCAGAACGGCGCGCGTCGGTCCATGCCGGTCTGCTCTGAGGATGGTGCGCCCATCGATCGCAACGCCGAGGTTGTTGTGCTGCGCTACCAGCGCGGCATCGGCTATGTGCGGCGCTGGGACGAGCTGCAGCAGACGCTGATGGGCGATGACGCATCGCTTGCCCATAATGGCGACCTGGGCACCTAAGCTTCTCTGCCGCACCTGATCTCAGCGGTGCGGTCTTACCTG
>CAXTRU010000023.1:0-19121 GCA_964246665.1 uncultured Acidobacteriaceae bacterium | reverse complement strand
CCCTATATGGAGTGATCGCCCCGGCCAACAGGAGGCCGTGGACGCCATCAACCGTTTTCTTAAAAAGGGAACTGACACCACACCGTGAGCCAGACTAAGCTCCAAGGGGAACCCGCACAGCCTTTACATCTCTGCTGGAGCAAGCCTCCTGACTTTGCTTTGCGGCTGTAACTTCGACAGATTCGTCATTTAGGCAGCTCTGTACTTGCAAAGGGCGAACTAGGACGATATCGGCTAAATCGATCACTCCTATCTCTTTTGGATACGCTACCGTTTTGACGTTCAGAACCTTATTCTTGGATAAGGCTGAGCACCCACGCTGATGAACATCTAGTCGAGGCTTTCATGTCACTTGCTCGTTCAATCTGCGCCGCAGGCCTGCTTGTAGCCTGTTGGCCATGTGCATTCGCCCAGTCTTCACCAGCAAGTGCCTTGCCGCCGGCACCGTTCTCGTTCTCAGGACAGTGGCAGTGCCAAGGAACGTTCCGTGCAGGAAAGCCGCACGAAGCCAACTTCGTGGGAAGTGTGGTGCTCGGCGGAAAATGGATGAGCTAACGGAAATAGATGTGCTGCCGTCCACTGGGTACACCGCCAAGTACCTGATTGGTGTGGACCCGGAACATAAGCGTGTTGTGGAGTACGATGCAAACAACTTTGGCGCGGCGGTGTACACCAGCAGTGATGGCTGGCAAGGGGCAGTGCTGACGATGACCTCTGAGGTATCTAAGAACGGCCAAGCGCCCTACGCCGTAAACCGTTTCGTCTACAGCATCGTCGACCAAGACACCTTCACCGTGGATTGGCAGATCAGCAAGACACCAGAAGCGCAGTGGACGACCGCAGACCACCTGGCCTGTAAACGACGCCGTCAATAGGTGGGGCGGGCGATCTCACATGCCTCTATCTCACCGCCGGCCTCACCATGATTTGTTCTGGCCGATTAAGGGTGCACCGCTCAGCCCTCATACTTGGTCCCTCAAAAGCCAGGTCACCGGACGACCAGGTCACTGGGAAATGCTAGGCAAACAACCGTTCCAAGCCCCAGCTGACTTTGCACGTCGATCCTGCCTCCATACTGCTCCATCAGCCGTTTCGCAATCGGTAGGCCCAGCCCGACCCCATCTTTGGTGCTGGTTCTTGCCTGGTCGGCACGGTAAAAGCGATCGAAGATGCGGTCGAGGTGCTCTTCGGCGATCCCGGAACCGTTGTCTTTCACATATAGACTCAACTCTTCACTGCAATCCACCTCGATGCGAATGGCTCCGCCTTCCGGTGTGTACTTGATGGCGTTGTCGGTAATCGCAACGAGCACGCGGCGAAGATGACCGGCAGCCATGCGCACCAACGGGGAAGCCGAGGCCGGAAGGATTGCCGTGAGTTGCTGACGGTATTTGGTCGACATGGGTTGGAAGTGAAGCACAACGTCCGCCGTTAGCTGGCACAAATCGCTGGGCTGGGACGACGGAGGCACACCCTCTGCATCAAGTCGAGCCAGCAGCAGCAACCCTTCCAACATCTCTGTGGTCACCCTTGTCTCTTGCAGAATGGCAAGGTAGACCTCGCGTTGTTCCTCATCCAAAGACGGATTGCCGAGCTGGTATTCAGCGGCGGTCTGAATGAACGCGATAGGACTGCGCAGCTCATGGGACGCGTCCGCTGTGAATTGCGTGATCTGGATCATCGCCGTCTCGATGCGCGCGAGCAGACCATTCCATGCAAGGGCGAGACGACGTAGTTGATCGTCCGCGGTAGACAAGCTCAGCCGCCGGCTTAGATCGTTTGCGGTAATCGCGCCCGCTTCAGCGATGATCACGTCCACCGGAGCCAGTGCGCGCCGGCTAAGAAGGTAGCCGCCAAGCCCGGAGACGAACAGCAGGATGGGAACGATGCGATACAAGCCGGCGGTGAAGTTGCTCAGCAGAATGCGGTCTTCCATGAGCGGGCTGGGAACGAGCACATACGCTGCTTCCCCTCGGTAGAACACCGGATGGCAAAGTTCACGAAAGCGCTCCCGGTTCACCCTACGGTCACGGTAGAGAGGAGCGTTGCAGGGCACAGGGGATAAAAGAGAACTCCCCGGCCGCACCGTTGGAAACAGGAGCTGCCCCTTCGAGTCGACAAGCGCAATCCACTCCCCTTCCGGGAGGCTTCCGATGACGGCTTCGAGTCTTTTATTGATCGCGTCTGCAGACTCGAGAGATGAAGCATGGAGCGCCGCCTCCACCCGGGCAGCCCGCATCTGCAACGTGCGATCTTTCCAGGAAAGCATGGAGTTTGCGAGAACAAACCACATCATCACACCGAAGACGACCAGACCGATCGCCGACACCGCCGCGTACCAAAGGGTGAGGCGCAGGCTGATGGAGAGGCGCTTCATCCCATCTGCACCGGCTTCAGCATGTAGCCCACACCGCGGACGGTATGGAGCGCGTCCGGCCGGTTTGCCGAGTGCAGCTTGTTCCGCAACGACCGAATAAACACGTACAGGGTGCTCTCGCTGAAGGGCTGGTCCATGCCCCACCCGATCAGTGCGAGATCCTCCTTGCGAACGACCTGCCCGGCTCGCTGCATCAGAGCCTCCAGCAACGTGAACTCCATCGGAGTGAGCACAGTGCGGCGATCGTCACATTCAATCTCATGTGTGCGGGCGTGAAGGATGAGGTCGCCGACCTGAAGCGGACCCTGCACCAGCGTTGACGGCCTGCGGATCAGGGCGCGTACCCTGGCCAACAACACAAGCAGCTCGAAAGGCTTGGTGAGGTAGTCGTCCGCGCCCAGATCCAAGCCATGCACCACATCATGGCTCGCATCTTTCGCGGTCAACAAAAGGGTCGGCACCCTGATCTTCATGTTGCGCATCTGCGCAAGCACCGCAAAGCCATCCAGCTTGGGCATCATTACGTCCATGATGATCGCATCCAGATGCTGGCTCTCGATCATGGTGAGCGCAGCCTCGCCGTCATGGGTCACGAGGGCAAAATAACCCTCCCGCTGGAGAGCGCGTTGCAGCATGGTGGCCATCCGCACCTTGTCTTCCGCGATGAGGATGCGCATGTGTTTCAGTATTGCTGCGATTTGTGAATATTCGGTAACTGGCCTTTATCTTTAGGTTCTCTTTAGAAACCGCGCCTACGATCAGGACAAACCGGCACAGGAAATGAAACTCCCAGCGCGGCCCACGGCACACAGCCGTGGCCGATGGCGCGCGGCTGCCGGTTGTAAGGAGAACGTGCAATGGCTTCAACAAGAAGCGCCATGGTTTGCTTGTCGCTGGTGATCGGTTGTGCAGGTGCGGCGTCGGCTCAGATCGATCGCGCCGACCTGAAAGGAACGCTGACGGATCCATCGGGCGCTGTCTTGCCAGGAGCCAAGGTCACAGTTCTCTTCCCCGCGACGGGCTTCCATCAATCCGTGACGTCGACAGCGGCGGGCGTGTACGTCTTTAACGGACTCCCTCTAGGCACCTGCAACCTGACCGTCACAGCTCCGGGCTTTTCGACCAAGGAGTTGGACGGCGTGGTGCTGCAGGTAGGCGAAGTGCGCACGTCTGACGTGCAGCTCATTCCTGGGGGTACAACACAGGAGATCGCGGTGAGTGCGTCCACTGCGACCCTGGATAAGGATGATGCCGCTATCGGTGGTGTGATCTCAGAGCAGCAGGTCGAAAACCTACCCATCAATGGGCGAAACTGGGCGGCGCTTGAGCTGCTGGTGCCCGGCGCCATCAACACAGGCAGCGGCAATCAGCTCACCATTCGTTTTGCTGGGCGAGGGATCGACGACAACAGGGTCACCTTTGACGGCGTCGACGCAACCGGTATTCTTCGTCAATCGGAAAAGCTTGACCTGCGCGTTCAGCTGTCCTCGGAATCCATCGCGGAGTTTCGCGCGCAGTCGGCGATCTACCCTGCCCAGTACGGCGGCACAACGGGCGGCCAGGTGGATGTGGTTTCCAAAACAGGGACCAATGCGTTTCATGGAAGCGTTTATGAGTTCTTTCGCAACGACGTGCTGAACGCGAAGGCGCTCTTCTCCCCGAATCAACTTCCGCTTCGTCTCAATCAGTTTGGAGCCAGTGTCGGCGGTCCCATTCGCAAGGATCACACGTTCTTTTTCGCCAACTATGAGGGCCTTCGGCAGACCGTCGGCCAGCCGCTGATCGGCTTCGTTCCAAGCCCGGCGTACATCGCTGCGACGCGCATTAAGTCACCGGCGATCGCCTCGCTGCTTGCCTTCTACCCTGCCGGCCAAACCCCAACGACAAACCCGAACGTGTACCAGCTGGCGACCTCAGGACGGCAGATCCAAAACGAGGACTTCGGTCTTGTGCGCGTTGACCAAACGTTTACCTCCCGCACCTCCGCCTATCTTCGCTACAACCTCGACCAAGCGAAAGTGCAGGTGCCCAATGGCGACGCCACCGGCTATATCGGCGACACCCTGGCGTCGCAGCAGGATCCGAAGAACGGTGTGCTTTCCGTGCTGCACACCTTTCGCGCCAACCTCCTGAACGATGCTGAGGTTTCCGTCAACCGAACGCCCTTTTATGCGCAGAACAATAGCCTGGCGCCTGAACAGATTGCGGTGGCCGGCTTTTCGACGCTGCATGACACGTTGCAGCAGGTTCAGGGATCGACGGCGTACTCGCTTGTGGACACGCTGAACCTCACCTTCGGCAGGCATGCCATCGCGGTTGGCGGTGGTTTGCGGCGTGTACAACTCAATTTGCTGAGCACCCAGGAGACCCAGTACGCCGCGACGAGCGTTACCAACTTCCAGAACAACACCTTTAGCGGGGCGACCTTTCTCGCACAAACTCCCAACGAAGATGCGCGAAAAACAGAGTTCGATCTGTTTGCGCAGGACCAGTACAAGCTGTCGCGTACGCTGTTGCTCTCCCTGGGGCTTCGCTACGATGCGCTTGGCGCCTTCCACGGCGTTAACGGTCGCGACCTGCCCTTCGATCCCGTTCATTGCCCTGGAGGGTACTGTCCGGCGGGCAGCACGTTCTACAACCCCAACTACCTTAACTTCGAGCCTCGTCTCGCGGTGACGTATGCCCCGGCATTCCTACACGATGAGACCGTTTTTCGCGCCGGCTATGGACTGTATGCCGGCGAGTCCCAGCTGGGCGATCTGATTGCGCCGCTCAGCAATCTCGGGCAGCGGCTATCGTTCACTGCGGCTCAGCTCGGCACGCCAAGCTATCCGGTCTCCTCCGTCCTGACCTCCGCAACCCTGGCCTCCAACGCACCTCGGGGCCTTGATCGCAAGCGCGCCAGCGAGCAGGTCGAGCAGTGGTCGTTTTCCGTGGAACAAAGATTGCCGTTTCAGCTGATCAGCAGCATCGGGTACCTCGGGAGCCATGGCGCGCACCTGCCGCTGCATACCGTGGTGAACGTGCTGAACCCCGTCACACGGGTGGCTCCGTTACCGGCTTTCGGGCTGGTGGACTACAAGACAAGCAGCAGCAACAGCCACTTTGCCGGTCTGGTCACCTCGCTGAATCGCTCCTTTTCTTCCGGGCTTGTGTTCGGTGCGACCTACCTTTGGTCCCACTCCGTCGACGACGGCACCAACGTGGGCAACAACGCCGGCGGCGAGACCGACTTCCCGCAAAATGTGAACTGCATTCGGTGTGAGCGCGCCTCAAGCGATCAAGACATCCGTCACTCCTTTACTGCCAATGCCGTGTATGAGCTGCCCACAGGCGCAGGCAAAGCGCATCTCGATCACGGCGTAGCGGGGCATCTGCTGGGCAACATCCAATTCAGCACCATTGCGGTCGCCCGCACCGGTCTGCCGGTGAACGTGACCGTCGCCCGGACGGCAGCAAGCTTGCCGGATGGCAACACCATGTCGCCGCAACGGCCGAATCTTGTGTCCGGCGCTTCGCTTACGCCTGCCGGCGGGCGAACATCCCAGAACTACATCAACGCCGCGGCGTTCGCCCTTCCGGCCAACGGCACCTTCGGCAATGCGCCGCGCAACCTGCTGCGCGCCCCCGGCACATGGCAAATCGATACGTCCCTGCAGAAGGGACTGTTCACCACGGAGCGCTTCGACCTGGCCTTCCGCGGCGATGTGTTCAACGTCTTCAACCGCGCACAGTACGGCGCACCTTCCGGCCTGTTCAACACCACCAGCTTCGGCCAGATCACGACGCAGATCAACGCAGGCGCCACAGGAACAGCGACGCAGCGTGTCAGTCAGCTCAGCCTGCGTGCGACCTTTTAAGTCCGAACCGCCCGCTCTATCCAACCGATCCATCCAGAAGGAGATCCATGCCGCCCCAGCTGACCCGTCGCACCTTCACGCAACTCGCCGCTGCTTCCGCCCTTTCGCTCCGTTTCCGCGCCCATGCCGAAACCTTTAGCCTGCTGCTCCCTGTCAACGTGTGTGGGCGTTTCGGCTATATCGATGACGCAGGCGCGCTGCAGGTGCCCGCAACCTATGACGCCGCCCTGCCGTTTGCAACCGATTGGGCCGCCATTGAGCAAGCCGGCAGATGGGGCTATATCGGACGCGACGGCAAACAAACGCTTTCCCCGCGGTATGACGAGGCACGCAACTTCCGGTGGAACTGCAGCCCGGTCCGCATGGGCGACAAGTGGCACTTCATCCGTCCCGACGGCTCCGATGCGTTTCCGGCTCGCTTCGACGTCGCACGCAGCTTCCAGGATGCGCGCGCACGGGTGGAACTCAACGGCAAATGGGGCTACATCGACCCGGAGGGCAAGCTGGTCATCGAGCCGAAGTACGATACCGTGCACGGCTACAGCGAAGACATCGCCCCCGTGCAGCTGAATGGCAAGTGGGGCTTCATCGATAAGTCAGGCGCAACGATCCTTCCGTTCCGGTATGACACGGTTACGAGCTTCAACAACGGCGTTTGCGCGATCGTTATCGACGGCAAGTGGGGCTTTATCCATCGCGACGGCAGCGTCGCCCTGCCGCCCGTTTGGGAAAAAACAGGCGAGTTCGCCGAAGGCCTTTGCCCTGTCAAGAAAGACGGGAAGTGGGGCCTGATCGACATCGGCGGCAAGCTCATCCTTCAGCCCACGTACGACACGATGGATTCGTTCGAGAATGGTCACCTCATGGTCTCCCTGAACGGTCAACTCATGTATCTCGACAAATCGCTAAAGCCGATCTGGAAGGAAAATCTCAACTGCCCTGCAGGAACCTCCTACAAGATGTACAAGGCGCCTGCGTGATCTGGAAGCGATGCCCCGGCGGTCGCCACGGCTGCGTGGTTTGGAGAGGCACTCAGCATCGCATGAGAAGCTACTCGGTAGCAGAGAAGCTTGGAATCACACCCATGCCGGTGCACACCGGCCAGAGATGAGGCTAGAAGAACGATGCAAAGCATGAACGCAGTGATGAAGATATGTCTACACGTTGGTGTACCCGCGCTTGCCTGTTTGCTGCTGCTGCCGGCAGGCCGAGCCGGAACCCAAGCCAGCGCAACCGATGATCTGGGCGACCGGCAAGTGCGGGAGATCCTGGTACAGCGTGCATCGGACCGGTGCCCGGGATACAAGGGCGCATACGCTGGGACGCTCCAAACGCTGGATATCTCGCTGGAAAGAAACCTGCTGAGCCACCATGTGGTGGCCTGCCCTGATGCGCGCCTCGATCCGTCCTTGGCCGTGGTGTGGTACGGGAACCATCGCGCAATCACCTGGAACCCGAACAACAGCAAAAGCGGAGCGGCGCTGGATAAGGTGGTGCGTCGCATGGTGAAGCAGGATGACTTCTCCAACGATCTGCAGGCGTTTGACGGCAATGGAACCGTGGTGAAAGGGCAACTGCTGCCCGCCTTTGAAACGCGCTGCGCCACGCAGAAGGAATGCCGGGACGAACAGTAAACGACTGCGCAGCGGCCAGGCAGGAGTCTGTGTCGAGTTGCGGACCTAACCTTCAGCGGTGCCCACGGTAGCCGCTTCAGGCGATCCGGGTGCTTTCCAAGAGCGCAACAAGTGCCGGGGCAGAAAGCTCGTCGCCCCAGGCTAGGTATGCACTACGTTAGCCGCCCCACCAATGCGCGCGCTGCCGGGGCTTCTCCGGCAGCGCAATGCGCCGACGAAGAGCGATAAGGAGATCGCCGGTGTTGTAGGCCATCTCGGAAAGAATGATGGTACGGACCTCACCGCGGCCTGAGCCCGCTGTGGGATCTGGCATGGGGCGCGAACGGAAAAACCAGGTGCCCTTGCCCGCGACGCTGCTGCGGTACTGCTCCACATGGGAAAACTCGTCCCAGCCGATAACCTTCTTGGGGCCGAGAAGCCATCGGCTGCTCAGACCGTCCTCATCGAGGCGCACCACGCGCGTGGGAAGAACTAGCCCTGCCACAAGCAGCAACACCATGAAGGCGGCCTCCGGCCACGCAATCTCCGCAAAACGGTGCTGAAGCAAAAGGGGCAGGTTGCGCTGTAAGAGCCAAACGGCAGCAATCAGCATGCCGATACAAAAAGCAAAGTAGCCCGGGCGCAGCGGATACGTAAGGCCGAAGCTGCCGCGGCGGTTGTCTTCGCGCGGCTGCCCGCCGTGGCTGACAACGGTTCCGAAAAGACGAAGCAAAGCCCGGAGAGTAAGAAAAAAGAACATAGCTGGGTGAAGTGTACGGGAGCCTGTGGCGACAGGCTGCACTCGTCGGGTCGGGAAGGAGCACTACAGCGCAGCTGCAGATGAGGGAGGAGCGACACCCGCAACGGATCGTCAGCTCTTCTACGCTGAGATTGGAGTTCAAGATCACCGGCCAGCTGTTTCGTACAATCCCTGCTATGCGATGCAGCCCCTTCTTCGCCACTCTCGGCATCCTGGGCCTTTTTGCAAGTCGATCCGCGGCTCAATCGTTAACGCCTTCCGAGGCTGCGGCGATGTTTGGCGAAGCCAGGCAGCTGTCCGCATCTGCGCGGGCAGCTCTGTGGGCAACACCGTTGTACGGACCTATGATCTTCGTCGATCCCTCGACGGGCACCGCAATCAGCAACGAACCTGACCCTCTCCATACCTTCACGAAGGTTGGGCAGGTGTATCAGGGCCGACTGCCGGAAACCATCCAAATCGCGAATACGGCAATCACGTGGGAAGGAAGGCGCTGGGCCATGGTTCAGTGGCCTTTGCCACAGGACACGCTAGCGAGACAACGACTTCTGAGTCACGAGATGTTTCACAGAGTGGAACCGTCACTAGGGATACCGATCGAGGACGCCCCCAACGAACAGCTCGATTCCATGGAAGGCCGCATCTGGACCTTTCTTGAATGGCGAGCGCTGGCGGCAGCGCTCACATCGTCTACAGAGGAGGCAAGGGCGCAGGCCACCTCGGATGGCTTGCGCTTTCGCCGGCATAGAAGAGAACTCTTCCCGAACTCCGCCTCCAACGAACGCAAGCTTGAGCTCAACGAAGGGCTCGCGGAGTATACGGGCGTGGTGGTCAGTGAGCCAGATTGCTCTTCTGCCCGGTGGTACGCGATCAGCAGGTTGGCCGACCCCTCCAGTTCGCAAAGTTTGGTGCGGTCGTTTGCGTACACGTCAGGGCCGGCCTATGGACTTCTTCTGGATGAGCAACGGCCCGGATGGCGAAAAGAGCTGTCTGCCCAAGTCGACCTATCCTCGCTGCTTCAGAGCACTCCTGTTGGCGTCCCGGTCAGTCTTGACGAACGAGCCGAGGTTTACGGTGCAGCAGCTCTCCGCATGCAAGAGGAGCAACGAAAGCAGAAGAGCGATCTCACGAAGGCAAGGTACCGTGCCGACCTCGTCACGGGGCCAACTCTCACGCTTCCCATCCTGGACAAGCTCAACTTCAGCTTCGATCCGGGCGAGTTGACGCCCCTTGAAGAAGGCATGGTCTATCCAACGCTCCATGCCACCGATGAATGGGGGTCACTCGAAGTGACGCAAGGAGCCCTGATCTCCTTCCCGAAGCACTTCCTGCGTGTAGCCGGCCCAGCGAACGGCACCGAGGGGACAGTTACCGGGCCAGGATGGGTACTGAAGCTGGCTCCCGATTGGGTCATCGGCCTGAAACCAGACAAGAGCCTCGAGGCACATCGGAGGTAGGACATGCGATGCGGAACCTCCCGAGGTGCATCTGACTGCGCGACCGCACGGGGAAGCTTGTTTGCGAAACATGTCTGCGCAATGGGCCGCTGCGCTCTTCCGGCGCCAAGCGTTCTGTAGCCTTCTGCTAACGGACGGCTCGCGCTTTCACTGCGAGGTCGTTTGCACCGTGTATCGTCAACTGCAGCTGTTGGACAAAACTGCAGTCGCTGGATGCGCGATCCCCTGGACCGCAGGAGACCCGATGTCGCGAACCACGTTATGGCCTGCACTCACGCTGTGTTGCGCGCTGGTCTCCTGTAGCAATCCCTCAGCGCCGGCACCGGCGCCTTTACCCACTGTGTTTACCGTCCAGCCCTCAGCCGAAACACCCCTGCTCACCCAAACGCAGCGGTCCGCCCTGGGCTTTCAATATGGCCCGCCGGACGGCGCCATCGGTGTGCTTCTGAACGGGGGCACGTATAGCTTTTTCATGTCGGCCGCCAGTTCCTCCGCCTGTGCGGGTACGCCGTCGGTGCAGGGGACCTACCGCCTCGGCGGATCGCTGACCGCGATCACAGCGCCGTACCCCTGCTCAGCCGAGATTACGCCCAAGGGCGACCCCAACGGCTACACCTTCGACCAGAACTACGCCGGCGGTGGGGCCGTGCTGCCCGTCACAAGCACAAACGGCACGCCCGGTGTCCTGCACATTTATCACGGGGAAACCTGGGGTGGGACCTGCGGTACAGGGGTGTGCTACTACGTCTCGCTCGGCCTGGCCCTTTCCCAGGATGGCGGCGCAACCTTTGCCAAACTCGGCGAGATCGTGCAGCCCTACCTGACGCGTTCCCAAGTGTTAGGCGCAAATACCAATCTCGATCTGGGTGGAGGCACACTGATTGTCGCGGACGGCAATGGCGAGCACATCGCGGACCTCGCCAAGGCTGACCCCTCGAACGTGTACCTGTATGTTTTCTACGAAGACCGCGATCCCACCACCGCCGTCGGCAACCAGTGCCTGAACTCACCCTGCATCGGCGTGGCCCGCGCATCGCTTGCCGCCGTAGTCGCCGACGCCTTTGGGGGAAACACAGCAGCCTTTCCCACGCTGTTTAAAAAGTTTTACAACGGCGGCTTCACAGAGCCGGCCACGGGCGGTGATCCCAACGCCGCGACCAACTCGGGCCATTACACCCCCCTGATCGATTCGTTCGGCGGCTTTCCCACGGTGCTGTACGACGCGAGCACACAGCAGTACCTCATCGCCTACAACTCCAACAACACCACGATCTCGCTGCAACACAGTTCCACGCTTCTTTCGTGGTCGGGCCCCATCGCCTCCGGGGCTATCTCGGACGGCACCAACTTCGACCTTTACCCCACGCTGGTTGGGGAAGGAACCGACCCCACCACGGGCAACGGAAATCCATGGCTGTTTTACATCACAGCAACCGATTGGCCGCACTGGCCCTCGGTCACGGTGGTCAGCCGTCGCCTGCAACTCACCTTCAAGTAGCAGAGGCCTTCGCCTACTTCTGAGCTGCCCGGAGGCACACGTTCGGAGCACAGGGTGGGACCATCGCCTTGTGGGTTCTCGACTGCCCAAAGCTTCGAGATTCCATCGCTGTAGGCGCACCTTCACGCGAGCCGAAACTTCTCAGGCATCTTTCCGTCCTTTGAAGCATGGTCCGTTTTTCTGGAGTAGGCGCCCTTGCGGGTGTGTTGTTGGCCGGTGCGGGGATGCTCGGTTTATCCAGCTGCAGCAGCGGGGTGCAGGCCACGCCCGCGCAGACCACCCCACCAGCGCCTGCCTCGCAGTGGGTTGTCGCCTGGGGCGCAAGCCCGGAGAACGCGCTGCCGGCGACGACGAATCCGGGAGGGCAGGAACAGAGCTTCCGCTTCTTCTTCTACCCGACGGTCTCCGGGACCCAGGAGCGCGTGCACCTGTCCAACCTGTATGCGACAACGCCGGTGACGATTGGGGCCGCGCGGTTGGCGCTTGCCGCAAGCACCAACGGGACCACGGGGAATGCCATCGACACGGCGCACGATGCCGCGCTGACCTTTGGGGGCAGCTCCACGGTGACGTTGCAGGCGGGCCAGGAGGTCGTCTCCGACCCGGTCAACATCACGTATAGCTATGGGCAGAAGATGGCGGTGTCGCTGTACCTGAAAGGCAGCTTCAGCGCACTGACCCAGCATGACTCGGAGTTCAATACCAACTACCAGACGACGACCGGCGCCGGCGACCAGACGACGGACGCGACCGGAGCCTCGTATACGCAAACCAATACCTACTGGTCCGTTGTGACGGGGGTGGATGTGTATGGGCCCTATGCGGGCACTGTGGCGCTGTACGGCAGTTCGTCCGTTGACGGACATGCGTCGAACTACGGCAACACCAACGCCTACCCGGTGGCGAACGTACCGGTGGCGGGGCAGGACAACGATCGGCCTTCGGATTGGTTGGCTCGCCAGCTGATTGCAGCGGGGTACAACGTGGGCGTGCTGAACGCGGGCGAGATCGGGGACCCAGCCGGGGAGGATAGCCGTACCGCCGCAGGCAGCGCCGGTGCGGGCGTCGACCGCATGAAGCACGATGTGCTGCAACAGGCAGGCATCAAGGCCGTCGTGATCTACTTCGGCGGCATCGATCTTCGTGCGGATTGCTTGCCGGCGACAAGCGTCGAAACATCGCTGACCAACATGGTCGGCCAAGCGAATGCGGCAGGCGTGCGGGTCATCCTGGCGACGCTACCGCCGTCGGAGTACTGCACGACCTCGTCACCACTGCCCACGAGCACGGACCCGTTTGCGGGCGACATCAATGACGGGCCCGAAAACGCCGGATCGACGCAACGCCGTGCGCTGAATGACTGGATTCGCTCCACGGGAGCGGCGCTGCCGGGCGTGGTCGCCGTCGCGGACTTCGACAAGGCTCTGCTCTACCCGGCACACCCGGACTTTATGCAACCCACGCTGAACTCGGGGGACAACTTCCATCCAAACGGCGCAGGGTACGGTGTGCAGTCGGGAGCGATCCCGCTCGGTAGTCTGCTTGGGCAGTGAGCCTCATGCGCGCTGTATTCACTCGCGGTTGATTCGCGCCGCCGCCGCCCTCGGCTAAACTGGCCCAATGCGCCCATTGGTCGTTTTGTTCGCAGCCACCGCGGCCTTGCTTGCGGGCTGCGGCAGCAGCGCCGTCCCGTCCCCCGCGCCTGTGGCTCCGACGCCGGCACCAGCACCGGCGCCGGCGACCGTTCCGTCGATCTGGATTGGAAGCTGGGGCGCATCCATGACCAATGCCGATGCGAACAGCGAAGGCAACAGCGGCGGGCAGGATCAGAGCTTCCGATTCTTTGTGCGGCCCACCATCGGGGGAACGCAGGAGCGGGTGCGTTTTTCCAACGTGTACGGCACAACGCCGGTCACCCTCGGTGCGGCGCATCTTTCCCTTGGCCAGGAAGGGAGCCCAGCCGTGGACGCCACGCACGATGTGCCGTTGCAATTTGCGGGGCAAAGCGGCATCGTGATCGCGCCCGGGCAGGTGGTGGTCTCCGACCCCGTGCAGATGACTTTTAGCTACGGGCAGCAACTGGCGATCTCTGTGTACCTCAAGGGAAGCTTCGGCCCGGTCTCGCGCCACAACTCATACTTCATCGAAAACTACCGTACCCCGGCCGGCAGCGGAGACAAAACCGGCGATGTCGCCGGAACCAGCTACACGCAAACCCAGCGGGACTGGCTGCTCATCAACGAGGTGGATGTGTATGGGCCGTACAAGGGCACGCTGGTGCTCTTCGGCAGCTCAACGACGGACGGCTTTCACTCGGATTACAGCTCGGACCAGGTGTACCCGACACCCAACGTGCCGATTGCGACGCAGCATGCGAACCGCCTGTCCGACCTGGTTGCGGCACGGCTGCAGGCGGCCGGTTACAAGATCGGCGTACTGAACGCGGGCATCCCCGGCGACACGGTAACCCCGGACAGCAGCAATCAGGCCGGCGACGTGCGAAATGCCAATGATCGGGTTGCCGCCGATGTGCTGGCTTTGCCCAACGTGCTGGGTGTGGTGTCGTACTTCGGGTCGATTGACCTGCGAGCCGCGGATTGCAAATCGGCGCCGGCCATGGAAGCCTCCACGCAGCAGTTGGCGAATACCCTCGCAGCCGCGAAGCTGCCGATAGTGCTGGCGACGCTGCCTCCTTCTGCCTTTTGCACGAATCCGGCCCAGCCAAACTATGGGCCGTTTCCGACAGCAAACAATCCATACGCCGGCGGAGCCACCCCTGGACCGGCCAACGGCGCCGAGGTGCAACGGGCGGCGTTCAACGCTTGGGTGCGCTCCACAGGCGCACAGCTGAGCGGCGTCATCAGTGTGGCGGACTTCGACCAGGCTCTGGCCGATCCGGCGCGACCCAACTTCATGCAGCCGCTGTACAACTCCGGGGACAACTTTCACCCGAACGGGGCTGGGTACAAGGCGGAAGCCGGCGCCATCTCGCTGACCTTTCTCGGCACCCCGTAACCCACGGTTCTCGATCCAACAGCCTCCCCGTACGACGCCCTCTGCCGGTATGCCGGGCCGGGGTGCGTACGCGAGGGAGTGCGCTCTCGAGAGCAGGCTTGGAACGCTTACCGCGTCCCAAAAACCCACTGCCTCGGCGGCAAGAGCCTTCGAGCAGAGACCTGTACCACGCACCAGTAGGTAGTGTTCAATGCTGTGATGGTTGTCCAGCCCTCTCTCTCTGAAGTCGTATAAGCAAATGGGCAGGTATGTAGCGCTGGGCAGCGTGCTGTGCGGCAGTTGATTGAAAAATGAGCAGGCTGTGTATTGCGATATCACTTGCAACAGAAGCAGGTACTCGACCGCAAAGCTCTTCAATCAGTGGCTCAGAATTCTGATCGCCTAGTTTGGCTAAACCTTCGGCGGAAAGATCGGCCACCATAAGGTTGGGGGAAACTAGGCCCTGCCGTAAAATAGGGATCGCTCTTTTATCACCCGTGTCGACGATGATCTGAACAGTCCCTAGATTTTCCCAATTCTGTTCGATAGCTTGTTCCTCGTCCATGCGATGAGCTTTCGCCCAAGCAGAGTATGCGGGTGAAAGTTGAGAGGACATTCGCCCATTTGTATCGAAATCACTCGGGGCCGGCGCGTCGCTACCAACAACTTTTCGCCCTTCACCTTCCAGGTAGTCCCAATATGTGGGATCTTGGTCGCCTCCAGCCACAAGCGCACTGGCGACCATCTCCTTAGTCGGCTGATCCTGGGCAGTCGTAAACGCATGGCGAAGCTCCGAGCGGGCGACGTTGGTATGAGTGGCGCGCAGCACGCTTAAATCATGTAATGTGAATGTGCCGTTCTGAACCCTTTTCGTAGCTGAGGCCACATCAGATTCGTTCGCAGCCTGAGACGTGCCTGCGGCTGATTGCAGCAAGCCTAAGAGGCCCGCCATGAGGACACTGTTCCGCAGTAGTGCTGTGAATATGCTCATAAAGCGCCCTCCTGAGATCACTGAATTTGAGATGGCAGAAGCTCGTAGCTCGAGTTGTAACCCGCGAAGCTATTTGGGCTTATCTGCGAAGAAGAGGAAGGTTGCATCAACGTGCCATTCTGGTAAAAGTAGTACGTTGGGAACACGGCATGGTTGGTTACAGTCGGATTGCCGGAAGCATCGAATTCGATAACGCTCCAGACGTATGGGGTAGAGTTCCCTGTAAGGGTCGAGTTCACACTCTGCCCAATCGGCCCGATTCGACCTTCTGTGATCTGATACGTCAACCCACTCGGTGAGACTCCAGACATTCCATCAGCTCTGGAGTCAGCCTGTGCCTTATCAAGCCATTGCGGAACGAGGCTCGTCTCAGCATCGTCCTGCTCCTCATGAGCGGTCATGCAACGACGCAGGGGAAATTGGCTTGCGATTGGCTCTGGGCGCGTCTCGTCGAAGCATGTATCAGCTCATCTTGCGCGAAGGTTTGGCTCCAGTTGTCGTCGGCGGCAGCATCGGGATGGTCGTGGCGCTTCTTCTCACTCGCCTGATGAAAACCTTGTTGTTCGAGGTCAGCCCCTACGACCCCGCAACAGCCTGTCTGGCCGCCGTCATCCTGTTGCTGGTGAGCTTTGTCGCCTGCATCCTGCCTGCAAGGAGCGCGGCGCTCCACGAGCCGACGCAAACTTTGCGCGTAGGCTGATGGGCTTGGTTCAGTCTCGCTGCCTCGTACCGTATAACCTTTAATCCTTCGCAAGAAGGGAGGTCTGCGTCAGGCGCGCGCTCCTGGCTTCACGGCGTAGACCCTCACGCTGGCAGCGGCCTGGTTCACGTCGTAGCTTTCCAGCAAGGAAAACAAGTCCTCGTGGAGCGGCGTGGG
This sequence comes from uncultured Acidobacteriaceae bacterium, assembly GCA_964246665.1. Lineage (GTDB taxonomy): Bacteria > Acidobacteriota > Terriglobia > Terriglobales > Acidobacteriaceae > Granulicella. The sequence goes on along the minus strand of CAXTRU010000023.1, from coordinate 2,694 downwards.
CGCGGGTGTGCAGCAAGGCTCCTGGAGCATGGCAAACGGACTTGCGTTGTCCATCGCCGGGGAGCAGCAACCGGCCTGGTTCTCCACGTTCTTATACGCGTTGAGGTCCGCTCCACTGTCCACGATCTCCACAAACGCAAAGCCAGCCTGCAGCAGCTCGTCGCGGTACGTCTCCATCCGGATAGCTCCCGCGATACAACCGACGTAGGCGGCAAGGCTCGACGCGATGGCATCCGGCAACTCGGCCTTCAGGGCGATGTCACTCACGGCCAGCCGCCCCCCGGGTTTCAGAACACGGGCGATCTCACGGAAAACGGCCGGCTTGTCCGGTGCGAGATTGATGACGCAGTTGGAGATCACGCAGTCCACAGACGCATCTGGGATTGGGAGGCTGTCGATGGGAGCAAGAAAAAACTCGACGTTGGTGTAGCCACCCTTGTCAGCATTGGCCTTTGCGCGCTCGATCATGGACGGCGTCATGTCGATACCGATGGCCTTACCCGTTGGACCGACCTGCTTGGACGCCAGAAACACGTCGAGACCGCCGCCTGAGCCGAGATCCACCACCACCTCGCCGGGCCGAAGATTCGCTGTCGCTGTGGGGTTCCCGCACGACAGTCCCATATTTGCCCCGGACGGGATCGAGGTCAGCTCCGCCGGGCTATAGCCGAACGCTTCCGCGACAGCCTTGACGCCTGCGTGTTCGCTGGAAAGTGTGCTCTCAGCAACCGCCCCATATTTGGATCTGACAGCGTCCAACAACAGCTCCGACATCCAGCCTCCCTCACATACGCTAAGGCGACTGTATGGCTTGCCATCGCATTCGTCAATGCGTATACCTACGGCAATGGCAGCGAAGCAGACCTACAACCTCGAACGCTTCTTCCAGGCGCTCGGGGACAACACCCGGCTCCGGCTTCTGAACCTCATGGGCGACCAGGAGGTTTGCGTCTGCTACTTCGTCGAAATTCTGGGTGGACCGCAGCCGAAGATCTCCAGGCACCTTGCGTATCTCCGCCGTGCCGGGATCGTGGAAGCGCGGCGCGAGGGCAAATGGATGCACTACCGCATCACGATGCCGCCCCATCGCGGAGCCACAATAGTTCTTCGGCAAACATTGGACTGTCTTAAGGGAGAGAAACAGATGCAACGGGATCGCGCACGCCTCACAAGGGCTTGCTGCGCCCCCTCAAGGTACCCGCTGCTGGAGGGCGCTCCCCTGCCCACACCGGTTCCGGTTTATTGTCGGGTCTGCTGATGCCCATCCCAGCATCTTCCCGAGGGCAAACTTGCGCCCTGCAGTTCGCAACAGGTGGTCGTCCCCTCACATGGTCCTTACGTTGTAAGTCTCCATGCGAGAGCGATCGGCCTCGAATTCAGTTACTCCATCCGCACAGCTCCGTTCCATCGCAGCTTCACCTCCGGTCCGTGAACATTCAGCCTATGTCGCGAATGAAGGATTCCGCCGTCGCCGCCTCCGCATCCACAAACACCACGTCGTCCGGCCGTCGCCGCGGCGTATCGATGGCCAGAAAGATCGCCGGTCCCTCCCCCACATCCGGCATCGCATGCACCGTCTCCCGCGGAAAGAACAAAAAGGTGCCCGGCCCAAACACCCGCGCTCGCGACGCATCCTCCAGCCAAACCGTTCCCGTTCCGGAAAGCACGTACAGGTGCTCATCCGACTCCCGGTGAAAGTGCGCCGGCGTCGGCCGGTACACCCGAAAGATCCGCGCACTGGCCGTGTCATGATCCACCAGGTAGCGGTCCAGCAACAGGCTTTCCGCTGTATCCGGGAAGCCCGCCGCCATCTCCCCTAAATCAAACTGCGCACACGTTCCACGTCCTGTCAGAGCCATCCTCCTTAGATGGGCGAAGGAAGAATAAGAAGACTGAACGGAGAAGGCGCCAGCCGGTCGTCCTCACTCGCGATGCGCAACCAAAAGTCACCGCTCGGGCCCACACAAGCTGCGACAATCGAAAGGGACACGGCGCCTAGAACCACGGAAGCGCAGCCCGAACGAAAGAGCTCCCCATGCGGTACCAGCAAGCCCTCAATACCCTCGCCGCCTTAGGCCCAGAACTTCGGACCGGCAACGCCCTTGCGTCCGGCGCAGCGCCGCGCAAGTTTTCACTCGACCACATCCGCACGCTCCTGGCCGGGCTCGGCGACCCGCAAAGCCGCTTCCCGTCCGTGCTGATCGCCGGCACCAACGGCAAAGGCTCCACCGCGGCCACACTGGCCTCCATCACCCAAGCCGCGGGCCTGCGCACGGGCCTTTACACCTCGCCACACCTCCTCCGGGTGAATGAACGCATTCAGATCGACCGACAACAAATCCCTGACGACATCTTCGGCCGCATCTTCGGCCAGATCTGGACCGTCGCCGAACAACTCGTCGCCCAATCCCGCCTGCCGCACACCCCCAGCTTCTTCGAGCTCCTCACCGCCACCGCCTTCCTCTTCTTCGCCGAACAGCAAGTCGACCTCGCCGTGCTCGAAGTAGGCCTCGGCGGTCGTCTCGACGCCACCAATGTCGTCGAGCCCATCCTTTCCGTCATCACCGACATCGGCATCGATCACACCGAGTTCCTCGGCCACACCATCACCGAGATTGCCCGCGAAAAAGCCGGCATTCTCCGCCCGGACGGCGTGCTCGTCACCCTGTCGCAACACCCCGAAGCCAACGCGGC
>CAXTRU010000022.1:9678-19368 GCA_964246665.1 uncultured Acidobacteriaceae bacterium | reverse complement strand
GTGGATATCTTTCCGGTCGCGGGTGGAGTGCGCCGCAATCTGCGCGGCTTCCGGGCCGTGAAAACCGTTCTTTTCGAGATGCTCCCGTATCTGCTGGCTCCTCGGGCTGGAAGCGTCAAGATACGACTGAGAGAAGCCTTTGATCTCCGGCGCTCCACTGCGTCCCGCTTCGATTTCGTAGCCAAGACTGCGGAGTTGATAGGTCAACTCCGACTGATAGACAGCGGTCGCGAACTGCTGTGACGCGAACAGTCCGCGCTCCTGCAAGGCGCGCGTTTGTCCGTTCTCTCGCTCGGTGACATTGAAGACGACGGTATGGGTGTGGAGTTGGGGCGCGGCGTACCCGTCCACGGGACGGGCGGTGTCATGTTCAAACTTGGCGGCGATTAACTGGCCGGTCGCTTCGGCGGGGCTGTTACCACCGATGCGGGCCTGCGTATACCGCTCCAGGTCGTCCAACGCGACATTCACGGCTTGCCGATGTGCGTCCCGTACGCGGTCGTCGCCGCCTACCAGCGCCGTGAGGGATACCGATTTCGGCGCGGAGAATGTCGCGTCCCAACCGGCGCGATGCTCGACGGGTGACACCGCTTTTCCGTCCGCTCCCTCGTACTCCTGGACGATGCGGTGACGCACAAGCTGCTCGCCGGAGATCGGATGTTGGCCGGCCGCGAGACGCGCAAAGTGCTCCTCGTCCACGCCTCCGGCCAGCCCGAACTTTTCGGCCAGCTTGCCATGCCACTCGCCGAGATTACGATCGTCCTGCTTCCAGTAATTCTGCTCGGCGGACGTGAACTCTTTGGCGTGGTACGCCTGCGCTTGCGATGCGGACAGCGGTTTAGAAATGGTGAGCATGGTCAATCTCCCAGAGAGAACCCGGTTTCGATTGGCTCATCTGCGGCGGTGTCAGAGACGTTGGCATCGCTTGCCGGTGCGGACTTCGGCGGCTTCTTGGTGAGCGTAATCGGCTCGAATGTGAGGTCGTCATCTTCGAGCGGACGCGGCACGAACGCTGGCTGGGTGGCGGGGATATTCCAGTAGTTGAACGCGAAACGGGAGACGTGGTTGCCGAGCTTCAAGAATGCGTGCCGGTCGGGAAGACCCGAGATTTCTGAGTCCAGCACCAGAGGCTCGACCTGGCGCTCCACACTGAAGTTGTTGCCGGCGCGCAAGCCTGTTGAGTGCGTCTCGCGCAGACGCTCGATCTCGATCTTCCCTATTGCGTTCGATACCCACTCGGCAGCCTTCGGCTCAGTGGTGCGTAGGAAGATCTTGGTCGTTGGCTGCGACAACATGACCTCGGCCAGATGTCCGTAGATCATTTCAAGCTGGGCTTTTCCTTGGAAGCCAAGCACCAGCGGGTTCTTCGACTTCCTGTTCTCCGTGATGGCGGTGTGGAGTTGCGGCAATCGCTGCAGGCTTGCCAGCTCGTCCAACACAAACCACACCGGGTGCTGGCTCTCTTTGGGTTCATTCAGAAGGCGTAGCACGAGCAGGTCGATCCACAAGCTATGGAGTGGCCGCAGTGCTTCGCGTTCGCTTGGCTTGGACGTAATGAATATCCAGCCCTTACGGTCTTCGGCCCATTCTGTTGCGCTCCAGCGGCTATGCGCGGTCTCCCTCTTCGGCAGCATTCTCAGGCTATCCGCAATGAGTCCAAGCGATGCCAGAACACCGTTGCGCTGCTGTTGGGCACCTTTGGCAATCATCATCGCCATCTCCGTGTTCTGAACGCGGCGGTCAATCTCGTCGGGGTTCGCCATCCACTCGACCAATTCCTGCGGACTTGGGCCGAAGGTCAGCAGATGGGCGAAAATCTTCTGCGGGGTCTCGGTGAAAAACTCACCCTTCTTATCTGTCGTCGGTTGATAAAGCGACGCGGCTATAGCCTTCGCTTCGGCGCGGCGGCGCAACTCCTCGGACGGCCCCCAATAGGGACAACGGGCGTCCAAGGGGTTGAGAATGGTGTCGTTCTTTGGGTCGTAGAAGCGCTGGACGAACTCGCACGCTGGGTCGTACACGATGGCAGAATGGCCGCGTTCTCTGATCTGGACGAGGAGCTGCATGATGAGCCGAGTCTTGCCCGTCCCGGTGTCGCCCATCAGCTCGATGTGCTGACCTTCAGCGCGTTTGGGGATGCGCATAAGGTCTTTGGCCTCGGTCGTTCGGAATCCAACCCCATCGCCCTTGATCGCCCGATTGAAAGCCTTTGGCGACACCAGGACCGGGCCTTTCAGCAAGCGTCCATACTTCAATTCTTTGAACCGCTGAACGTCCTTACGGGCTGCGAAAGGGAGTTGGAGCAGGAACACTGCCAGCCCCGACAGCAGCGGCACACGGAAGACAGAAAGAAAGCTGTCGCCGTCGTAGACGAAGCGCTGCAGGTAGTCATGGAGCGGACGATTCTGGTAGTTGACGTTAGCTGCCCGGTACAGGTAAACAAAGCCGGCGGCTTGGGCTGCTGGCGAGAGTGCCAGCGGAATCGGCCTATCGTTCGGTTGTGGTGTCGAGCCTGGTTGCACATCGGCTTCGGTAACGGGGCGAGCATGATGCTGGCGGTCCGCTACCGAGACAAGCTGGTAGTTGCTACTCGGGCGCAACGCGCTCATAAACCCTGTTTCGAGGTAGCACGGAGCGTAGTAGCGCTGCAGTGGGCTCATGACGAAAACGAAGTGGAGGTAGAGGCAAAGAGCGGTCATTAAGAGCGACGCGAAGACTGCACCGAAGCTGTAAACGGGATAGTGCGGCGGGCGAACGATCGTTTCTTTGCGTCCCCAGTGTGTGTCGCTCATGACTGTTCCGTGGCCTCTTCTGCATAGCTCGCGAGCATGTCTGCCGCCGCTTTGCGCTTGTTCGTTTTCACGTAACGGAGCATCTCTTTGAACTGCTCCGCCGTCATCGTGTCGCCGCGGAGGAGCGGCTCCAGTGCGTTGATAAGGAGGAGACGAAGAGCCTGGACCTCTGCGAACAGTGCACTCTCATCACGTAGCCGCGAACCTCGGGCCGCCGCCAGGAGTACATCGCGCGACCATTCGCGGAGATTCATGCCGCGTTCGGAAGCGACACGCAGTAGAGTCTTTTCTTCTGCTTTCGTGAAGCGCGTCGCGATGCTCTGGGTGCGCGTCTCGCGCCCTTTGATCCTCTGAAGACGCGCTTCCATTCCAATCGTGTCGGTAGGCATGGTTCACCTCTGAGCCGAAGTCTCACGCTGGGTTGCTAACGGAAACGCTGAAAAACTACGCTGACGGCAAACCCTTTGTTTGGTGCATGGTTCCCGACGGAACCGAACTGGTTCCAAACGCAACCCTGTAAGGGATGGAGTGTCAACATTCTTCCGGTGCGAAGCACCGTTGTGGTCCTGCCACGGATTGAGGCGCGGGATCATGCCTTCGATCCCGCTGCCGCTGCTTGCGTTTGTGCCGTTGATTGCACCGGGACTGCGGGCTTCTTGGGCAGAGATTCCGGTGTCTCTCCGGCTGGCGCTTTGCGGATGCGAAGTGTGGCCGCTACCTGCTTGGCTTCCGGCGTCTTCAGGAAGTCCTGAAAGTCACGGTCTTTGCTGAAAACGTAGGTGAGCGCTTGTTCTACAACATCATCCGCACAGGCACGGATGAAAGCCGCATATTGATCGACTTGGGTTGCGGTGGTATCAGATAGCCGAATCGAGGCGCTGATCTGACGGGTTTGGACGACTTCGAGTAGGGGCATTGTGGTTCTCCTTTGGTGGTGGAATCAGTCGAGATTTCGGCGCGCAATCATGTGTGCTGCGGTCTGTGCAATCTCCCGCGCACGAGCGGAGCAAAATGCAGCGGGAAGCGTGGCCGCATGGCGAGCTTCTAGGCTGCTGATTACGTCGTGAATAGAAGTCCCGGCGAGCAGCGCGAGACGCGCGGAAGCCATGTCCACGGTGCGCTGGGCGTAGTAGAGAGGGTTGGGTTTGTCGGCGCGGCGGACAGCGAGCTCTTCCGTCAACTGCGCCGCATCCTTACCGCCAGAGAGTTCTGACAGAACCCACGCCCAATCTTGCTCGGAATGCGTGTGCTTCCCATTTACAGGTGGGCGGGCGAGGCCGCGATGCGGGGGTACGGCAGACGGCGAGCTTCCGGTGAGCCGGAAGTCTTGAGGCTTCGCAACCGAACCGGAGAGGTACTCGACGGTGACGGGATGGGCCGGCGTGTACTTGGCGTTGTGGAACCCAGGGATGCGAAGAACCCGGTTGCAATCCGTGCAAGCCGTGTCGCCGCCGAAGACGAATGCGAGCTGCTTCAGCAGCAGCTCTTGCGTTGCAAAGTCGAACCGTTCCACCGACCAGAGCACTTGGTACTTGCCCGGTGAAGTCGAGAGGATGGCGTTTGGTGCTGGCACAGTATCGGAAGCGCGCAGCGCAGCGACTCGCGCATCCCCATCAGAGTCGATGTCCAAGTACAGATGCCGGACTTCGGCGATGCATTCCTTGGTTCGCTTGCGGCTGCCAGAGCGAAGCGGATTGGCAGCGACATAGGCATTCACGCCGCTCGCGTTCTCGTGCGCGAGCCACCGCATGTAGGCCGGTGCCATTGCCTGTTCCAAGCGCACGATGCGCTGCACAATTCTGGCTGGCGCTTCCCTGCGAAGCAGAACAGCGATCGTCTCTCCCGGATGGAAGCAACGGTTGAGGAAGTCGGTGGCGATCTTCGTGTTCACTGCAGGAGTCTCACAGGCTTTGGGAGGCCGGCGTTCGCCGGCCTCCGAGTTGATGGAGGGAAAGCGGCTTATGCGGCCGCTTCCTCGTGGGTTTCGTCTGCCGCGTCCTGCTCCTCCGGGCTGGATTTCTCGGCCCGGTCCAGCTTGAGGATCGAGTCCACCCGGATCTCCCAGATGGTCTTCTTCACGGCTGCCTTCTTGCTGCCCTTGGCTGCCTCGTACTCCCGGCTGCGCAGCTCGCCTTCGACCTGGAGATGAGCGCCCTTCTTCAGCGTGCCGGCGAACTCGGCGAGCTTCTTGCCGAAGACCACGCAACGGTGCCATTCGGTGTGCGAGACGTACTTGCCGTCTTTCTTGTAGGAGCTCTGGGTTGCCAGCGAGAGAGTGGTGAAGCTGCGGTTGTCGTTGGAGCGAACTTCTGCGTCGTTGCCGAGGAAGCCGATGAGGGTGACTTTGTTCTGGTACATGGTGGTGATCTCCGTTTCGTTGTATTTCCCGTATCCTGCTCGGGTCACATTCACAACGTGAGCGAGTGGGCCCGGCTCCCAAGTGCCAAGGAGTGCTTTCTGGGAGGGGCCCGAAAGAAGTTTGTGCGGCGCTCTTTGCCGCGGTTTACACACTGCTTTTGGGAGGAGCCGTGACCCCGCAGGGGCGCTGCAAGCGAAGCAGAACGACGCCGTGCCGCAGGGCGCCGGTTTGGCCCCGAAGCCGTGACCGAGTAGAGGACGGGATACGAGGCGGAAGGAACCCTTTGGATCGTGTCACCCCACTGCTTCTCCGCTGCAGAAGTCCGCGCAAACCGCAGCTCACGGGGGATGGCGACGGCTCCGGAAAAGGACGGCTTCTCGCCACCTCCGTTGCGCTCTTCGCGGCTCGCTGTTGGCACGCTGGAGATGCTTGGAGACAGGTTGGGCTGTGCAGCCGGAATGGCAGCATGTGGGTGCATCGGAAAGACCTCGTGTTCGGGTTCGGTTCTCTAGCTGGTAAGCCGGGCGTCAGTTCGGGGGAGAGCGATAGACTTCCTCAGTCTGGAAGCGTTGATCTGAATGGTCGTAGCCGCTGACGGTAATCAACTCACGGACGCGCCGCCGGCCTGTATGGTCGCGCTCACAATGCAACACGAAGTCGATGGCCTCCGCGGTCTCAGACCGCATGAACCCGTGGTTCAGATTGGGCCTGGCACTCAGGGCCAGATTGGAGAGACGATTGAGCGCGTCCCACGCGGACTTCGCGTGGATGGTGGACAGCGTTCCACCATGCCCGGTATTCATGGCCTGCAGCAGGTCGTAGCCGCACTCATTGCGAATTTCGCCCATGATGATGCGATCAGGACGGTGGCGCAGAGCAGCCGCAACCAGCTCGCTTGGCGTGATGGCAACCTGGCCGGGAATCTCTTCCACTGCTTCCCATCGAACGGCGTTCGGATGGGACACCTTCAACTCGGCCGGTTGCTCGATGATGACCAGACGTTCGTTCGCCGGTACATGCTCAAGTATGGCTTTCATCATGGTCGTCTTACCGGAGCCCGTCCCACCCGAGATAAGGCCGTTCTTCTTGGCGAGCATAAGCGACACAATCGTGTCGCGAATGTCAGCCGGAAGGCTGCCGGACTGGATCAGCTCGTCGGATGTGTACCAGCGGTTGAATTTGCGGATGGTGAGAGTCGGGCCGTTGATGGATGACGGCGCACCGACGACCGCAACGCGCGAACCGTCCGGCAGGCGCGTATTCAAGATCGGATTCTGGCTGGTGAGGTCCTGGCCCAGGATGCGGGCAACGCGCTCGATAGCAGCGGTCAGGCGCTCGTTTGTGTAGGGCGTGGAAAGCGGGATGTGCTGCACCACGCCGCCCTTGTCGGCGTATACACCCGTAGCGCCATTGACCATCAAGTCGGAGATCGACGGATCAAGCAAAAGCCCGCGCAGCTCTTCTGGAAAGAACGGCAGAATCAACTCGAAACTCATCGCGAGCCTCCTGCCGGAGGTAGCACCGCCGCACCTGTCACTTGGGCTGGCGAAAGTGGCACAATCGGGTCCACGGAAATCCGGTTTTCGTGGAACTCGGTGATCGTCAAACCAAGCGGATTGATGGTCTCGAACTGCGGGAATATCTTGGCTTGGTCGCTGACCTGCTTGGGATTCAGATAGTAGGTGACACTGAGCACCCAATGCTCGCGGCGCGGCTCGCGAGAGTTGCGGGAGGAGTAGAGCTTGTCGATAGCGATAAGCGCGGTTCCACGCGCAATCATCGCGCCCTGGACAGTCTCCTGAGACATGGAGGTGATGGTGACGTTCTTCACCTCGACATCGCTCTGCTCGATCTGCCCGCCCATTACCTGCGAGACGAGATGATCCTGGTTGTCATCGGTCATCAACTGCGAAGCCAGAGCCTGGGAAAGAAAATAGTAGTTGAGCGGATACTTCGACCCGATTGTTTCGCGGTTGATGGTGAAGCGATAGTTCGCCCAATCCGTAAGATAGGTGCGGACTTCGCCTTCGCGCGGACTGTAGTTCAGGTCCGTATAGGCAATCGCCTGTGCGCGGCCCATCTCGTCAATACGGATGTACCGGTTCGCAATCGGACGGTGGGCCAGGGAGAGGTTCATCCACAGCGAGCCGAACAGAACCACTGTTCCGCAGCCGATGATGAAGCGGTAGGCCCTCCGCTCCGAGTAGTGAGACGAATAGACCTCGTTCCCGATCTCGTCGGCCAGCAAAGATTCTGCCGGATTGAGGCGCGTATCAGTGGTTAGAGTGCTGCTGGACATGATGGCCCGAAGTCCTTTCTGAAAGTGTGAGGAAGAGATTGGCTGTGTAGGCAAGGACCACGATGGCGAGACCTGCCAGAAAGATAAGAATTAGGTAGCGCAATGGCTTGGGAAGTCCGAACCGCTTAAGCAACAAGAAGCTGAGCAAATATGTAAACATCAGGCACCTCCGGCCATTGTTGCTATCGATGCTGCTGCTCCCACGAGCTTCGTCATCCCGTCCGCTAGGCCGGCGGCTCCGCCGAAGATGGCCTGCGTCATGCTCGGAATAAAGAGCATGTTGATGATGAAAGCGACGAAGACCATTGCGCAAGGGATTAGATTGGCTAACCACATTTCTATGGAATAGTTGCCGTTGAACGTCTGCTGAATAAAGCCGTTCAGGAAACCCGCCCACACGAAAATGAACGCTGCTGCGACCGCGCGGATCATAGCGAAGCTGATGAGCACGTCGAGGAAGTGAAAGAACTTGGCCCGAAAGGTCTTCGTCATCAGGAGCGGCACGAACACCGGTCCGAAAAGCGCGGTGACGCCATACAGGATGAAGGCACTGCAATTGATAAGGAAGAGGATGGCAGAAGCGAGTCCAAGCATCACCTGCACGATGAAGTAGCAAAGAATCTGCGTCGGCGCGGTGAAGGATGGAACCGGCGTGCCGTCGCCGGCAGACTTCAAAAGCTGGAGCAGGTTGTCCAGCGAGCTTTGATCGAAGGCTGCGACCATCGCCTGCGCGATGTAGGAAAAGAAGTGGTTGATCCCGAAGCTCGCTCCTGGGAACGGGTTGACCCAGTAGTTCAAGAGCAGCGAGCAGATGATGAGCCGGAGAAGGAGGTTCACCAGATCGCCGGCCCGGACGGGTTCATGATGAACGCGGAACGTCATCGTGCTCGTGTTCCAGTTCACAACCATGCTGATGAGGACAAACAGGGAGATTGCACTCAGCTCGATCAATCCGAACTGCGTGAGAGCGCCTCCGTTCTGGGTTGTCAGATTCGTCAGGTTGTTGGTGAACTGATACAGCCAATCAACCCCAGAGCTTGCGGACGGGAGTGCCTGTGCGAGTGCCATGACGGAAGCCATTTGTAATCTCTCAGTCCTTGATTCAGGGGATGTATGTTGTCCACGTCTTGCCTTCCTGAGCAGAGGCTGAGTTGTGGCGCGTGCGATTCTCTTAGACTTGCCTGCGGAACGCCTTGTCCCGTTGTTTCTGCTCTTCTGCGTCTTTCTGCTGCTGAAGGATCGCGGCTGCTCTAAAGGCATTGGCGGCCTCGTGCCGTTGGTAAAGAACGGCGCTGCTGACCACAGCCAGCGCCGCAAGGATTGCAAGAAGCAGTTTCGTGTTGATCGCGTTCAGCATTGTTGTCGCCGCTCAGGGGATGTAGGTCTGCCAAGTGTTGCCTTCGTTCACCGCCGCTACGTCGTTGGCTGCGCGCTGTTGTTGAACGAAGGCCACGGTATTGAGGTCGGCAGCCGCCGCGTTGCGCTGCTGCATATTGGCTACCGTCATTTGTGCCGCGAGACACGTTTGCAAGCTGCCCTGTGACTGAATCTCCGTCATCTGCTGCGACTGGGCGGCGTTCAGCAAGTTGAGTTGCTGTACTTCGCTGTTGGTTGCGGACGTGGCGTCGAACTGCTGTCCGGCGAGGCTCTGATTGGCCGCTGTGTTCTGGCCGCGTGTGTTCCGGTACTGCCCCACCGCGGTCATGCAGTCGGGCGAAACAGAGTCGGAGAGCTCCACCATCGCAAGCTGGGACATCCGATCGTTGCCGAGCGGCTGTCCAGCCAGGTAGCTGCTTGCGTTGCTGTTGACCGAGACTGTCGCCGCTTTCCATCCCGTTACGGACGCAGATGGCGAGTTGGAGTTCAAGGCGATGTTGATGCCGGCAGTCTCACCGAACATGTTGGCGACGTTCGCATTCTTGAGTGCAGCCAGAGTCGTCTGCCACTGCTGCTTCCAGGAGAAGTGAACGACGTTGTTTTGCAGCATCTTGTACTGGGATTCCAGCGTGGTGAGCTGGGACACGAGGCTGGCGTAGCTGGTTGGGTCGAAGACGATGTCGCCGATCCCAAACAGCGCGAAGCTGGGCGTAGCGGTGAGGAGCAGTGCTGCTCCCGCCCCGATCAGCCATTTACGTTTCTTCGAAGTGAACTTCATGTGCCACTCCTTTGCGAAGGACGGGTGCTAACGGCACTCGATCCAGGTTGGATTGAGCCGCTCCGGGAGGGAGGTGAGGTCGGTC
>CAXTRU010000022.1:0-9668 GCA_964246665.1 uncultured Acidobacteriaceae bacterium | reverse complement strand
CCGCGGCGGGGGGGGTGGGGTGGGCGGCCACCCCCGGGCGCGCCACGTCGATGAGCGTCTGAGTCAGCCGCTCATATCCCTCTGTGAGCAGACCGTCTTGTGCCACCAAGACCACAGCGAAGATCAGGCCAATGGCAGCAGACATCACGGTCATGTTTCTTGCTCTCGGATTGGCGAAGACGGCATGGAACGTCACGATGCACCTCACAGCGTGGGATTGACGCGATGCTCCGCGTAAGAAGGAATCAAGAGATCCAAACCGATGTACACGCGTGCGCGGGAACCTTCCTTGAGCGTGATGATCGGCAAGCGATTCAGAAAGTGATTCAAAACCTGCTCGCCTTCGGTGGCGGATTGCTCCGAAATGCCGTTGCGGATTTCAGTCGATGGCGATAGAACGCTGCCGTTGTTCCCGATTTGCGCGAGACCGCCCAGGCCGCCCACGGCGGCAGCGGCAGCGAACGCCTGCAAGTAGCCGTGATTGACGTTCGTTGCCAAACCGGTCGTTCCGATCTGGTCAAGCGCAAGGTATTTTCCGAACTCCAGCGAAAAGCCGTCAGGGCAGATCGCACGATGGAAGGTCACAAAGAGCTTCCGCTGCTGCTCGCTGCCGACACTCTGAACCGTTCCGAGAATTCGGGTCCCCTGCGGTAAGAGAAGCTGCTGATGATCGTGAGAGTAAAGATCGGTGGTCAGATTCAGCATGACGGGGCCGCTTAGTCCGCCATCCACGTGATTCGTGACTACGCCCTCCAGCACCGTCCCCTCGAATACGCGATACAGGCTGCCTTGGTAAGTATCGAAGTCGTAGGGACTCATCGCACTGGGCTTGTCCGCGACGGGCCTGATTGGGGCAGTGGAGGCGGCAATGTCGTTGGCTGCCGGAAGGTCAGTGGACGCTTTTGTGGAAGCCTGGTCCCGCTCGCTTAGAGCGGACGCGCCTGCTGCGTTCGGCGGAGTGGTTAGCGACGGGCGGGCAAAATCGATGGCGACGGTATCACTATTGATAGCGTCCTGATGCAGTTTTTCGCGCTCAAGCGCCTTCTGCTTCGCTTCCGCCTCCACCTGGGAGACATTCGACGTTCGAGCAGGCGCGTTGGGACTATCGCCGTAGATGGCAGAGCGTTGCGCTGCGGTCATCGGCGGGACACCGGCAGCTTCGGCGCTCGGCGTGTCCTGCCCGGCTTGCAGTTGCTGCATTGCGGCTGCGATCTCTAGCTGGCGTTGCCGGTTTGCGGCATCCTGCTGCGCCTGAGCGGCTTGCTGTGTCTCGAAGCTGGAAATCTGCTGGGCGTTGGGAGCAGCCGGCCGCATCGTCAGAGCGCTCTTGGAGGCGTTGTGCTGCTTCCCAGTTACGAGGCTTGAGATATTGGCTAAGCCAATCAGCGCGACGATAACGATCAGCGCGAGGATCAGAGGCCGGCTCTTGCGGAGCGGCGGATTGGCTTCCCGCTGCTCAGGTACAGTGGCCGCGACTTCTTGAGTTTGTTCCAGCATGACTACTGCTCCTTCCCGGCGCGGTGAAACGCAACCTTCTGCTTGCCGATAGCGAGATAGCCGTTGTCGAGCTCTTTGGGGACGGTAAAGAGGCCGTTGCTGAAATCGAAGTTGATGAGCGAACCCTTACCGTCTTTGTTCTCGTAGAGAGCGGGCGTTTCCTGGAAGTGTCCACGCAGGTAGGTGAACCTGTCGTCGCGCCAAATCTGCTGCAGGCCGAGCTCACGGCCCTTCTTCTCGTCCCACGTGTAGTCGAAGTGAAGCGAGCCGGGATACTGGCTGCGGTATTGTTCGGCTTTCGAGTCTTCTGCTTTGAGTTCAGCGGCGGCAGAGGCTTTGGCGACGGCCGTTTCTTGCTTGGCTCTCTCCAAGTCCGCAGCGGGCACGAACACCGGCAGCTCCGTCAGATTGTCCTTTGCAGCCTTGTCCCCGGGCGAGAGAAAGATTTTGGAATCGAAGTGGTCGTCCGCGTCTCCGGAAACCTCGTGGAGTTGCAGCGTGTAGTCGATGCCGTGATCGGAGACGATGTGGATGTCCGTAGAAGCGTTCGCTACCTTCGGCTTCACACTGATGAAGCGGCTGGCGACGTGACCGCCATCAAATACCCAGTTCACCGTATCTCCGCCGAAGACGGTGGCCACCTTCTCCTCAGCGGGCAGAAGAATAAGGGTCGATTGCAGGAGCGCGGCACGAACCACGGGAGGCGCATCGGCTTCCGACACGGTGACATATCGTGGTGCGCTCGGTTCGAAGTGGTGCGGCTCAGTGGCGAAGCAAGGCGCGGCGTTGCAGAGTACAAGTCCCAGCGAGACGGAGATGATGATGGGCGGTTTCACGGCGATGTCCTTTCTGTTGATCGTTTGGCTTTAGGCGGTTTCGCCTGCGGCGAACCGGGAGATTCCTTCTGAAAGTCCGTACTTCTCGATCAGATTGGTGCGGCGCACGCGATCTTTGGGCTTGGTGCTGAACGTCGCGTAGCTGCGGCTGTCGAGATTGAGCGTGATGACCTTGGTGAGCCCATCGCGACGCATGTAGAGTGCCTCGCGATCCCGCAGGCTCTCGAAGAGCGCAATCTGCTGCTCGTTCATCTTGAACAGCTCCGCGTAGCGTTTTCGGTTGAACGTGGCGTCTCTCAGAAACAGGAACGAAGTGCAGGAGTTCACGATGGAATCAGCGTTCTCGCCCAGGTCCTCGGCGGACTGACCGATCAGGGTGACGCCGCCCAGGTTCTTGCGGACGGTCTTGATGGAGGCCAGCGCACCCTCAAGGAGCTGTTTGTTCTTCATAGAAGAAAAGATTTCTTCGATCAGGATGTGCTTTGGAACGCCCAGATTTGCGGGGTTGTAGAGAACGTCATTGATTAGCCGGAGCAGCCACACCATGAGGGGTTCAATCAGGTCGGCGTATTGCGCGTTATTGACTCCCTGAAAGTCGAAACACTGAAGACGCGACAGGGAGAGGCTGTCGTCTACGTTGTCGAAGACGGCGTTGTAGATGCCGTTGCCAACCCACTTCGATAAGTAGCGGTCGAGCTTCTTGGGAAGGAAAAGATTCGAGAGACGGCGGTTTGCAGCCTCCAGTAGGTACATATCTTGCACAGCCTTATGGATCACATCGTCGTCTTCGGGTTCGAGCTCCGCGCCGCCGTTGGTGAGGAGCAGCTTCACAAACGAATACAGAAACTTGATGTTGGCTTCAGTTGGCTCCAGCGCGAATGGGTTGATGCGTGGTCCGTCCTTGCCGATACGGTCCACCCGGCCTCCATAGAGCTCGACCACACTCTCGTAGCTGCCGCCAATGTCGAAGATGTACGTGAAGCCGCCGTACTTCTGCTCCAGAGCGATGATCTGGTTCCCATGCACTGATTTGCCGGTCCCGGTTGGGCCCAGGATGAGCATGACGCGCACGCCATCCACATAAACGTCTTGGAAGAATGGCGTCCCGATCCGGGTCTCGAAGATGTTGAGATACTCCGAATCGAGGTCTTCCGAGCGCGGATGCCCGATGTTTGGCGCGAAGACGGAAGACAGGCGCGCGTGGTGATCTTCGGAGAGCCACAGTGGAAAGACATTGAACTTCTGATTGCCGGGGAACATCGCGTAGAAAGCGGAAAGGTTCCCTAATGTTTCCTCCATCACCTGAGCACGAGCCTCAACGAAGATGCGGTGGACCGTGGGCGCAACGCCGCGCAGTTGCTCGGCATTCTGTGCGGCGATCAGGAGCCGCATCGAGAACTCGCCGTGTATTTTCTTATCAAGCGCGCGCACGACTTCGCTGAGGTCATCCACGCTAGCATTCGCAGCACGTGCGCCTGCGCCGGTTTCAAGAGAGGCCGTGTCGCGCCCGCTCATCACGCGCGTCAGAACGCCCACTTTGAAGAAGGAGATGAACTTCTCCTGCGCGTCGATCTCTTTCCGAGCTACCGTGGCGGACTTCGGACGCCACGACGTGCACAGTACGCTGTCGCAATCCAGTGTCAGAAGACGGGAGAAGAGGCACGGGCGCGAAGCGTCCGGCGTCGCCTTCAGCGAAAACATCTGGACGTGCCTCTTGCCCACCTGAACATGGTCTTTGTGCCAGGCAACCGGGTTCTTAACGATCTGCCGGTCTACCGCAGCGTCACTGCGGAGTTGGTCCTGCTCAGCCCACGATTCGAGATTGAAGAGGTAGCTGAAGAATTGGAAGATCTGGTTCTTACGGAGGCGGTGGAGGCCGAACGCGGATGCGAGATGACCTTCGAGCAACGCCGCTATTTTCTCCAGCTCTGCCAGCATCCGCGATGTTTCTTAGGCGTTCTCGTTCGGCTTTTGCTGGATGCTTTTGAGCTTGGCTGGCTCCAGCGTGAGGCACCAGTACAGGTCGATGCGGCGGAAGCTGGCCGTTTTCTCCAGGTGGGTGATGCGGTCGTCTGCGAAGACTTCTGTGACGGGACTCGTGTACTGAGCTTGGCGAGGTAGGTCGTAGCCCGTCAGCACCCGCGTGTACTGATGAAGGCAAGAACCTTCCGGCAGACCGCGCAGCGCACCCTCGACGGCGCGGATACCCGAGTCGAGCTCAAGGTCGGTCAGACTCTCTTCGTCAATACCGGTCAGAGAGAATAGGCATCCGTAACCGCCGCCTTTGAGAGCGAAGGTGTGCTCGCTGATGAAACGGGAGATCGGCACGATGCTGCAGGCTGCCCCTGCCTTCGCGAACCACGGCGTATTTTTCTGCTGCTCAGTGTTTGCGCGGGTCATAGTAGCTCTTCTGGTTGAGGCTCAGGCCCCAGAGCTGAAACATCTTTGGGTGCTTCCGCACGATCAGCCATGCGGAAATCGCGAGGGTTGGAAACGCGAGCATCGCCAGCAGACGAAACCCAACGAGGAAAACCGTTACGCAGACGAAGACAATCGCCATCCATGCGCTGAGGTCGAGGCCCAATTTGGCTCGTGGTCTATTGAGCGCCTGATTGATCGGTAACGGTTCTCCCCGCTTGGTCATGTCGATGCACCTCCTACATCGACTGTCCGGTCAGGGAGCCAATCCAGCCAGCACCCCAGCCCAGAACACCGGCGCCAAAGAGAGCGCCGAAAAGCCCTGGAATCGCGTCCTGAAACCGGCCGCTCATCATGCGGATTCCGGCAAAGATGAGGCCGCCAAGGCAGATCACAGCTCCGGCATACATGGCGAAGGTTTTGAACGTGCCCATAAGCGTCTGAGCACCGGAAAAATCCATCGTTCCCTGTGCGTGGGCTGCCGAGGAAAGGGTGAGGGCGAACAGGGCGGGAGCAAGCGCGCGAACGGCTCGCTTCAGGTTGGCTTTGCCGGATTCATCGGCAAAGTTGCGAAGCAACCGCGAAAGGCGGATTGCAACTCGATTGGGGTATCTGGACTGAAGCACTTTGCACCTCCGCCAACGGCTTCAATCCGTCGGCTATGGCGCAAACGTATGGCGTGCGCTGCGAACTCGTCCAATGAGTTGAATGCCCACCGTAATGAGTTCCACGCATGACGGGAGTCTCAGCCCGTGCTGCTCTCATCGATGCGAGCAATCTCTAACCGTCAGCTACCAAGAATGCGCTACTAGAAGAGGTGCTTGCATGTTGAGATTTCTCACAGCGGTGTTGCGAGTTTTGGATAGCCAGCGCACGGGAGGCAGATAGGGTCCGCAGCAAGGAATGTACCGATTGGGCGTCAGGAGAGCTTGAATGCCGCGATTAGGCGCTGCCTGCGAGCAGGGCAAGCCGCTTCTCAAGCAGGGGAACCCGCTCCGGGTCCAGGACATATCCGGGCAGAACATCCAGGAAGCGCGGCTCCGCAAGCAACACTGTGGCGGCGTCGGCAAGGTACTGGCGGAGTTCTACTGGAGCCTGTCGCACTTCATCGACCAGGCTGTCTCTGCCCTCGACTACGGCCACGAAATCTTCGAGATCGTGGCTTGCCTGAAAGTCCATCCTTCCTCGCGTTCGGAAGGCTTCCATTTTGGTTCCGAGAAAAAACGGAGCGGTGATGACGCGGATCGTTCTGCCGCTTGGCAGGGTGAGTGCATTCGCGTGATTGATTGCGGGCGCATACCACCGGTTTGTGAAGCCAAGCGCTGCGGCATCGATTGCCATCACGTCCAGGATCAGAGAACCGCTGTACCAACGGCAGGTGAGCGCCTGCTCTCCCGAATCCTCACTGAAGCTTGCAGCGCGAAGCCGTTCCGAGAAGTCAATATAGTCCGCGTACGTCACGATCTCGGCAATGACATCAACGTCATTCGTAACGCGGACCGGTGCAGCGGCCTCATCGGTGATGAGCAGCCCTAAAGTGATACCGCCTACGAAGACAATCTCGTCGAGGAACGGCGTCAGTTTCCGCGCGGCCTCCTCCAGCAAAGGCAGGTTGGGGTCAGGCATGGATCTCCTTCCGAAGAAGGTCCACAGCGAGATTCCTCTCCCGTGCGCGCCCGCTGCGGATAGCGTCGCAGAGTGCGAGCGCTTCGTAGAGCTTCGCATCGTTCATCGCAGCCTTCGGAGCGCCTTTGTAAAGCGGTTCCAACGACAAGCCACGCACCTTTCCTTCGGCATAGGGCCAGACGGTCGGCGGCTCGCCATCCGGAACGAACTGGGATTTCAAAGGTTCGGCGGCAAGGGCCGTCGGCACTCCCCGCACCATCGACCCCTTCTGCGGTGGATAGACGTATCGCAGTCCATGCGCCAGGAACTCCATCAAGGCGGGGCGATTGACTCGCTTCTCGCCTTCAGAGATATAAAGAAGACCCGCGTCCACACAGCGACGAATCGCCTTGGAGACTTCCGAAGGGGAGATCGAGAGCTTTTCCGCAAGGTCTTTGGACATAATCTTTCGCTCGTTCTGAAACGAGAGTTCAAGAAGCAGCGCGATGTCTTGCCCTTGCATGGCTCCATTGTAGACTTCGCTTTCCATTTTGGAAACTGGAAAGCTAGCCATTCGGCATGAGATAAGCCGGTTCAACGGCCAGTACCCGTTTTTGACGGGCTTTCAGGTTGTCGTACGCAGCGTCATGGACTCTACAAACGCTTCAACAGCGGTCAGATCACCCTTCTCAATCAGGTCGGCTGGTGCCTGGCCTTCTAGGTTCCGGTTAGGAGCACGCAGGAAAGTGCGTGCATGGTCTTTGTTTCCGGCATACAGATCCACGACAGCGCTCCAGAGTTGAGAGATTCGGTGGAGCTCAGCTTGACCCGTCGATCGCGCAAGGACCGCGACTGGCAGTTCGATCTCGCATGCAATCACCTCGGCGTCGAGATGCCCAGAAAGCAAACTCGAACATGCCTCGTTATCCCTCGAAGTGCCCGACATGATTGCGTAAAGCTCCCTTCAGATTCTGCTTAGTCTCATCAGAGAAGTGGGGCAGGTATGTCGTTCTTCTGCCGCCCGAGTTGCAATGTGATGGTGTTCGCAAGTAGCCTCCTTTCATTCCTGAATCTTCGCCAGTCGGAACCCGCGCGCAGAGCTCTCTTCAACCCGGTTTGAACCCGGCCCAAGATTTCGCTGTACCTACTTTCAACAACTTAGACATACTTGAAGCAACCGGTCACGCCTTGCAACTCGTTGATAATACTGTATTTAAAGCCACTCATAACCCAAAGGTCGCAGGTTCAAATCCTGCCCCCGCAACCAATCAACGAAGGTCCGACCCGGTCCAGCAGCGAAGCTAGTTCGCGCGACCGGGTCTTCGTACGTTTGGGGCAGTTGCCCGCGGAGCGCTTCGTGGACCAGACGCGTAGGCGCTTCCATCGGCGATGCTCTCAACATCGAAACGCCCGCACCCCCGATCCCGAGCAACGGCTCAGAAGTGGAACATCAGAGCCGCGTCGATGGAACGATTCGCTGCCGTGTTGCTGGAAAAGAAGTTCGCGATGTCGATGTAGCGCCCGAAGTTGGGTGAGGTGAGGACGCCGACGGGCTGGCCGCCGTTGGTGTGGTTGGTGACGTTTTGGGCTTCTACCGCGAAGCTCAGCTGATACTTCGGATCGGGCTTGGGTGCTTTGGTGTTCGGACCACCGCCGGCGGGCGTGGACGGGTCGCCTGCAACGCCGGCCGGTGCCGCAGGGCGGGGGCCGAACTTGAACGACTTCTCCAGGCGTGTCTGGAGCGAAACGAAGCTGGGGCCGTGGCCGTAGTTGTATGGGATTACCTGCTGCCCGGCAGTCGGCGCGGTGTCGAAGTTGCCAAAGGCCGTGCGCACCACCGAAGGACGTGACAGATCCGTCGCAAACGCTGGGCGATCGTTGTAGATTGTGTCGCCATTGTTGTCCGCGCCGGTGGTGATGTTGTAGGGGCGGCCCTCCGTGGCAGCAAGGAACAGGTCAACCGACAGACCGAACGGAGCGACGAAGTTGCCGCCGGTAAAGAGCCGGTTGTGTGAGTTGTACTGGCTTTGGCCGTAGTCGGCGTGAATGTCGTACGAGTTGGACGCGAAGCCTCCGCCGCCATCGCTGTTGGTGAAGGCAAGCCCATAGAAGCCCCACACGCTCACCCACTTGGCCGGCTGCAGGAACCAATTGGTCATCAGGCGGTTGCCGCGGAAGCGAGCGCCGGTCGTGTACTGATCCAGGTTGGTGTCGCCCAGCGGTTTGACTCCGCTGCCCGGGACAGCAGAACTGTACGTGCCGGGCAGGGGTGCGTTGGCGTTGATAGACGTGAGCTGGTGCACGCCGCGCGAGGTCATGTAGGTCAACGTCACGCGGCCTATCTTGCCGAAGCTACGCTCCGCGGAAAGATCGGCGACGAACTGGTATGGCGTCCGCTCGTTGGTATCAAGACGGTACGTGGTCGGCTGCGTTCCGGGCTGCGAACTGAGATCAGGGAGCACCGGGTAGCTGTCCGGGGCGGAGAGCACGTAGCTCAACTGCGAGACGCCGTTCTGACGCACGGTCGTCAATAGGTTCGAGGAGTCGATGCGCGTATAGAAGAGACCTGCCCCGCCGCGGAGCGTGAACCAGGGCGGCGTCTTGGCGCCGGGGTGAATCTGCCAGGCAAAGCCGGCGCGGGGCGCGGGATCGACCTGGTCGTACACCGCGGACTGTGTCTCAAAACGGAGGCCGTAGTTGAGGGTGAAGTCCTTGCGGAGCTTCCACTCATCGTCGGCATAGATGCCGAGATCGCCGGTGAGGAGCACGGCAGAGGGCCGGCCGGCGGTGATGGTGAACTGCGAAGCGCCTCCTCCCTGCGCGCGGATGGCGGCAGGGTTGAGACCCTGTGCGATGCCCCGCAGCGTGATGGCGTAGCTGTTGAGGTCCGTGAAGGTGTATTGGCCGTTGTAGTTGGCGTCAGAGTAGTTGCTGTCGCGCAGCAGACGGTAGCGTGCGCCAACCCGGATGTAGTGCGCCCCGTGCTCCAGGCCGAAGTAGTCCTGAAACTCGTACCGGTCCTGGTTGTCGCTGAAGTCCTGCGTAGGGGAGCCGCCGCGGATCGTGGCTGACGGCGTTCTGGCGGGTGCGGGTGCGGATGTATTGAAGGCGGGTCTCGTTGGTGCGATGCGCATCCAGGATCTGCGTATTGCCGAGCTGCAGCGTTTGGCTGGTGACGGTGCTGTTGTAGCCCTCGGACGGAAGCACCAGCTGCCCGACGCCGCCGTTCGTGGTGTAGGCGACGTTGTACTCGTACCTGGCGGTGAAGGTGTTGTTGGTCTTTAGTTTGCGATCGAAGCTCACGATGTAGTC
>CAXTRU010000021.1:5556-19492 GCA_964246665.1 uncultured Acidobacteriaceae bacterium | reverse complement strand
GCCCTGGCCCAGGGCTGCATCCTTGCCATTGGGATTAGCTATGTAATCGTGAATTTACTCACCGATTCGTTGTACGCTTTAGCCGATCCGAGAATGCGTCCTTAGAGGTGCACTATGACCTTCCGTCGTCGTGGATGGTGTTGGCTGATTGTTTCTTTGCTTGCTGTTCCTGCCCTGGGTGCCCAGGTGTCTGTGCCGGATGAGCCTCCACCGGATGCGAAGACGCAGGTCTTCAAGGACGGGCACTTCGGCGTGCGCTTTCAGGTGCCTGGGGGATGGAGCCTGGCGCGCAAGGATGGCCAGGTCAGCACCTTTCACCTGGACGCCCGCAGTGCACCGCCTAAGGCCATGATGCGGAGCGTGGCTGCCATTCAGTTCAACCCGTATCCTTTGTCTACCTTTAGCGGAGCGCTCTTTTACTACAGCGTGGAACCGCACACGACCGATGCGGAGTGCTCGCGGCAAGCGACTGGATTCGCGTCGAGAGCTTCCTTTGACGATGGATCATCGAAGGATATGCAGGATATCGGCGGCATGCGGTTCTCACACGGGCACGATGAGCACGGCCAGATCTGCGTGGAGGCCCGTGATGAGGTATACACGGCGTACCGCAAGGGCTCCTGCTATCGCTTCGATCTCGCGATGAATACCTTCTGTTCCGTTTCCAGTGGAGCGGCCGACCTGACGCAGGCGCAGCTGCAACAGATCGATCAGCAGATGGCGAACATTCTCTCAACGGTGAAGCTTGACTGGGAGAAGACGGGACCGCACCCGGTGCCGGCGCCCAAGGTGCCCATCGCTCCCACGGTCGCGCCGGGGCAGCATACAGCGTCGGTAGACACACCTGCCGGCTTGAGGGAGGGTATAGCCGTTACCGTGAGATAAGCAGCGGAACTATTTCCGCTCGCATGCCTTGCGGGTCGAGGTGGAGGTGGGCGAGCGTGACGGGCAACGAGAAACGTCGCGGACCGGCGCTGCCCGGGTTCAGGTAGAGAACACCGTTCTTCGTCTCGATCTTCGCCTTATGACTGTGACCGTAGATCACCGCGTGTATGCCCGCTGCTTGCGGGTTCAGGTAAAGATCGTCGATGACATGGACCATGTGGAGGAAGCGGCCCGCGAGCTCAAGGGTCTCTGTCTCCGGCAGTTCGGCGCAGGGTCCGGTATGGTCGATGTTGCCGCGGATCGCCGTCACGGGAGCAATGGCGGCCAGGCGCGTCAGGATCTCAGGGTCGCCGACGTCGCCGGCATGCAGAATGTGGTCAACGCCGCGCAGTGCCGCCACCGCTTGGGGCCGAAGCAGACTGTGAGTGTCGGACAGAACGCCTAGGAGCATAGGGAAAGGGTAGCTGCTTTTGCCATGGCCCGGGATTGTCAAGCTTTTGTGCGGCTTCGAGTTGCCGTTGCCGGGAGGTCAGGTCAAAGGATTGTGACGGGGGTCGAGCGCATCGCGTAGACCGTCTCCCAGCAGGTTGAAGGCGAGCACGCAGAGGGCGACGGCGAGTGCAGGGAAGAAGACCAGGTGCGGCGCTTCGAACAGGTGGGAGCGCGCCGCATTCAGCATGGCGCCCCAGGTCGCCGTCGGCGGCTGCACCCCCAGGCCCAGGAAGCTAAGGGTGGCCTCCGCGAGGACGGCCGCGGCCATGCCCACGGCTGCCTGCACAAGAACCGGTGGCAGCGTGTGGGGCAGGATGGAGCGAAGCAGCAGCCGTGCGTCAGATGCTCCAAGCGAGCGAGCCGCATGAACGAACTCGCGCTCGCGAAGGGCGAGGACCTGTGCGCGCACCAGGCGGGCATAGCCGACCCAAGCCGGGAGGGCGAGCGCCAGCACAAGGTTGGGCAAACTTGGCCCCAGAAACGCGACAATGGCGACGGCGAGCAGGATGCCCGGAAGGGCGAGGAAGGCGTTGCTGAGGTAAAGGTTGATGAGCGTGTCAAGCCAGCCGCGGTAGAAACCCGCGAGGGCACCCAGGGTCATGCCCAGAGCGAGGGACAGCAGGACCACAGCGAACGCGATGCCGAGCGAGATCCGGCCTCCAAACAGAACCCGGGCAAAGATGTCCCGTCCGAGTTCATCGGTGCCGAACAGATGCGCGGCGGAGGGGGCGGCCAAGCGTTTTGACAGGTCGATGTGCGCGGGGTCAGCTGAAGCGATGACCGGCGCGAACAGGGCGAGAAGAACAAAGCAAAGCACCAGAAAAAGGCCTGACAGCGCGAGCTTATGACGCAGAACCCGTGCGGAACGCCATCGGTGATACGGCTGTGGGACGTCGTCGGCCTGGTGCTCGCGTGCAGCCGGCATCTTGGGTATGGTCTCACATCCAGGGTGGCTCGGTTTGTGGCAGCATACGAAGGGTACTGCGCCTTTTGTGGGGTGACCGCGCCTTGACAGGGCTTCATCAAAGCAAGGACACTTTGAGGGAAACCACTAGGCACAGATTGCAACGGCTGCCGCAGAGATGAGCCCGCAGCTTCTGCCCTGCTTTCGGGAGTTTTTGGATGGATCTGAAGGGCGAGCGCGCGGTCGTTTGCGGCGCGGGCGGCTTTATCGGCGGTCACCTTGTCAAAGGATTACAGGCGCGAGGGGTCGAAGTCGTCCGAGCCGTCGATGTGAAGCCGCTGACTGAGTGGTACCAGGTCACGGACGGCGTCGAAAATCTGTCCTTGGATTTGAAGGATCAGCCTGCCTGCTTACGTGCGGCGGAGGGAGCCACGCTGGTCTATCAATTGGCCGCCGATATGGGGGGCATGGGCTTCATCGAGAACAACAAAGCGCTGTGTATGCTGAGCGTCCTGACCAACACGCATATGTTGTTGGCGGCCAAGGAGCAGGGAGCTAAGCGCTTCTTTTTTTCCTCATCGGCGTGTGTGTACAACGGCGAAAAGCAGACCAGCCCCGATGTTGTGCCCCTGAAAGAATCAGACGCCTACCCCGCGATGCCGGAAGACGGTTACGGCTGGGAGAAGCTGTTCAGCGAGCGGATGTGCCGGCACTTCGAGGAAGATTTCGGACTAGTTGCCCGGGTGGCGCGCTACCACAACGTGTATGGTCCCCACGGCACCTGGGCGGGTGGACGCGAAAAGGCGCCCGCGGCGATCTGCCGTAAGGTGATCGAAGCCAAGCTTTCCGGCAAACACGAGATCAATATCTGGGGCGACGGCCAGCAGACACGGTCCTTCATGTACATCGACGATTGCCTGGAAGGCACACAGATGATCATGGAGAGCGACATCGATGAGCCCATCAATCTCGGGTCGAGTGAGTTGGTCACGATCAATGAGCTGGTGGACGTCGCGGAGGAGATCGGCGGCATCAAGCTTCAAAGAACATACGACCTTTCCGCGCCGAAAGGCGTCAATGGACGCAATAGCGACAACACCATGATTGCGGAAAGGCTTGGCTGGCAGCCTTCCATACGGCTGCGGGACGGACTGGAAAAGACCTACCGATGGATCGAAGGCGAGATCAGGGCCGGAGCCAAAGGCTAAGCAGATGAATGCCTGACGTGGAGCAGTGTGTGACAAGGATTCTCGGTATCGATTTCTTTCACGGCACGGCTCGTGACGCAGTGGAGCGCATGCGCGGCCGGGGTGGATTGCTGGTTGTGCCTGCAGCGCCGGCGTTAAAGGACCTGGACACGCGAGCGGACTACCGCGAAGCCCTCCTGTGCGCCGATATGGCGCTCACCGATTCAGCGTTCATGGTGCTGATCTGGAATCGCTTGCATGAGCAGAAGGTTCGCCGGCTAAGTGGGTTGGAGTACCTTCGCGAGCTGCTGCGGCACGAAGACGTGCGGCGGCCGGGGAACACGCTATGGGTGATGGCCGGAGAGGCCAGTGCGCAATGCAACGCCGAGTGGTTACGAGGTGAAGGCGTGGATGTGCCCGAGCAATACATCTACATCGCGCCGATGTACGGGAGTGAGGTCGAAGATCCGCGCTTGCTGGAACGCCTGCAGGCCTTGCAGCCCCGGCATGTCATCGTGACGATCGGCGGCGGCAAGCAGGAACAGCTTGGCCTTTACCTGCGGCGGAAGCTGACCTATGTTCCTTCCATTCATTGCATCGGGGCGGCGATCGCGTTTTTGAGTGGCGACCAGGTACACATCCCGATGTGGGCCGACCGCTACTACATGGGGTGGCTGTTCCGGTCTATCTCGGAGCCGAGGCGCTACCTGCCGCGGTATTGGGACGCGCGCAAGCTGTTTCGCCTGATGGTTCGCTACCGCGACCAGCTGCCGGATCTGGTGTCGGTGGATTAGGTAACACTTTTGTTCCGGAGACGGACCGCAGCTTTCGCGGTAGGTTTGTGTCTGGATGCATATGTGGCTTCGGTGGATAATGTGTGCCGTGCTGGCGGCCGGTGGAGCGATGTCCTGGGCACAGGCGCCCCGCAACGTCGCCGAGCAGTACCTGTTCAACTCGGCGAACGCAGAGCGGCGTGCGCGGGGGTTGGCCCCACTGCGCTGGGACGAGACCTTGTACCGGGCAGCGTGGAATCATGCGCGTGAGATGGCTGAGCGCGAGTCGATCTCCCATCAATACGCGGGAGAGCCAGAGCTTGCCGAGCGAGCCCAAACAGCCGGTGCGCGATTCAGCGTCGTGGCGGAAAACGTCGCCGAAGCGCCGACTGCGGTGATGATCCACGAAGGCTGGATGGAGAGCGAGCACCATCGCGACAATCTGCTGGATCCGCGGCTGGACCGCATCGCCATCAGCGTTTTGGTGCGGGATGGACAGCTGTACGCAGTCGAGGACTTCGATCGCGGCGTTGCGACGATGTCCTATGACGATCAGGAGCTGGCTGTGGCTTCGCTGCTGCGGGAAACAGCGCCGTTGGACATCCGCATGGGCAGCGGCGATGCGCGGGAAACGTGTGAGATGGACACAGGGTTCGCCGGCTCGCGGAAGCCATGGTTTGTGATGCGGTTCACGGCGAGCGAACTGGATGCACTGCCGGCGGAGCTGCGCAGCCGGTTGGCAACAGGGAAGTACCGACAGGCCCTGGTGGGGGCGTGCCCAGCGCGCGGCGTGGGACGCTTTACGGGCTACAACATCGCGGTACTGCTCTACCCGTGAGTTGCAGTGCCTGCGCTTTGACCAGCGCTGCCGGCTTTGCTATAACTGGTGGAGCGCGGCCGCCGGAGCGGTGTGCGGCGTGATGTGTCAACGATCCTGAGTAGCTCAATGGCAGAGCATTCGGCTGTTAACCGAAGGGTTGTAGGTTCGAGTCCTACCTCAGGAGCCATACTTCCAAAACAAGATTGCTTTCAGTAGCTGTGATGCTCACAGCCGTCGTTGCAGCGACGTGGACTTCTCCCAAACTCAAGTCGTGACGATGAACCGCAAAGGGCGATCGGCTGCTTTCTGGATGCCGATCCGCGGTGTGGCGCGGATCTTGGGCGTAGGTTGGTTGTCGTCCAGAATCTGGAGTGACGAGGAGGGCGACGTGAAGTCGGCGCCGTTGAGTGTAGGGCGTGTGATCGCCAGCGCCTGGCACAGACGACCTGGACCGCCGGCGATTTGCTGCGGTTTCGCAGAGCCAGGCAGTCCGCGCAGCCTCCGCATCGTGGCCAGCCCTCCGAGGGGCAACAAGGCGCGAAAGAGAACACCCCCGGGCTCGCCATCCGGCAAACACGACACGTTCAGGCAGAAGTGCATACCGTAGATGAAGTAGACGTAGGCAAATCCGGGCGGACCGAAGAGCACGGCATTGCGGTGGGTGCGCCCGATCGCCGCATGCGAGGCTGGGTCCTCCAAGCCAAGGTAGGCTTCGGTCTCGAGAATGCGCCCTGAGAGCTCTTCCCCCTGGTAGTGGTGCACCAGGACTTTGCCGAGCAGCTCGCGGGCGACCAGTTCCGGGGAGCGATCGTAAAACGAACGCTCGAGAACGCGGGATGGACGCAAAGCTGAGGGCATCTTCGGTGGTCACCGGCTTCCGGCATGACGCATGCGAGCCGTCGTGCATCAGAAGCAGGTATGTTCCTCGGCTTAGAGGGTTTGGGTTGCGCTGAAGGTGGTCTGTTGCGGGGACACGGCGCGTGAAGATTGTGATTTTTGGCCTGACGGTTTCGTCGTCGTGGGGCAACGGGCATGCGACCTTGTGGCGATCGTTGATCAAAGCGCTGCTGCGGCGCGGGCACACCGTCACCTTCTACGAGAAGGACGTTTCCTACTACGCAGACACCCGCGATCTTTGGGCTTTGCCGCCGGGCGGTCGTCTTCGCCTGTACGAAAATTTAGAAGAGCTTCGGAGCGAGGCCGAGCGCGAGCTTGCCGACGCGGATGTGGCCATGGTGACCAGCTACTGCCCGGATGGGCCGCAGGCGGCCGAGATGATGCTGCAGGCATCGGGAGCCGTGCGCGTGTTCTACGACATGGACACGCCCGTAACGCTGGACTGTTTGCGGTCGGCGAGCCCGGTGGCCTACCTGCCGAGCGATGGGCTGGGCGAGTTTGACCTTGTGCTGAGCTATACGGGCGGGCGCGCCCTCGATGAGTTGAAAACGCGTCTGGGGGCGCGGACCGTCGCGCCGCTGTACGGCTCCGTAGATCCCGAGACGCACTTTCCCGTCCCTGCCGTGGAGGCGTTCCGGGCACAACTGAGCTATCTGGGAACGTTCGCGGAGGATCGTCAGCGCGCGGTAGAAACGCTGTTCGTGGAGCCGGCACGCCGTTCGCCCAAGGAACGCTTTCTGATCGGCGGAGCGCAGTACCCTGACTCGTTTCCTTGGATGGAGAACATCTTCTTCACGGGTCATCTTGGGCCCGCGCAGCACCCGGCGTTCTTCTGCTCGGGCCGAGCGACCTTGAATGTGACGCGCCGGGCGATGGCGGAGTACGGCTTCTGTCCCTCCGGTCGGCTGTTTGAGGCGGCCGCGTGCGGGGTGCCACTCCTGAGTGACCGATGGGAGGGCATCGGGGAGTTCTTCACGCCAGGCGAGGAGATTCTGCTTGTGGATACCGCAGAGGATGTGTTGCGCACGTTATGCTTGTCCGACATGGAGCTACAGGAGATCGCCGGGGCAGCACGCGCGCGTGTGTTGCGCGAGCACACCAACGATCAGCGCGTCTTGGACCTGGAGCGGAGCCTGGCAGGGCTGCGGTCTACCGACACGGCAGCCGTAGGCGCCTGAAGGAGCAGCACGGACGATGTGGGGCATCATTCCAGCCGCGGGCGCGGGAAGCCGAATTCAGCCGTTGGCGTTTTCCAAGGAGTTGCTGCCTGTAGGCAGTCGCGTCGAGGGCGGCGATGAGCGGCCGCGTGCTGTGAGCGAATACCTGGTGGAACGCATGATCAAGGGCGGAGCGGACAAGCTTTGCTTTGTGATCTCACCCGGCAAGACAGACATTTTGGAGTACTACGGCTCGCGACTTTGGGGCGCGGACATCGCCTATGTGGTGCAGGGGCAGCCGGGTGGGCTGTGCGATGCGATCTTTCGGGCATTGCCGCTGATTCATCCTGAAGAGAGTGTCGTCATTGGACTGCCAGACACGGTCTGGTCACCCGAAGATGGGCTGGCCTATCTGCCCGATGACTGTTTGTCGTTCCTGTTGTTTCCCGTGGAGCGACCGGAGTTGTTCGACGCCGTGGTCACCGGCGATGATGGCGCGGTGCTTGAGATCCAGGTGAAGAAGCAAGGCGCGAGTTCGCGCTGGATTTGGGGCGCCATCAAGATGCCAGGCCGGGTGCTGCATGAGCTGTATGCCCTGTGGTGCCGGCCGGAGCGTCGTGACGAATATATGGGCACGCTGGTGAACGCATGGCTTGCTGAGGGCGGCTTCGCGAAGGGCCTTCGCGTGGGCGAAGGCTACGTGGATGTCGGTACCCTGCATGGATACCGCTCCGCCCTGCGATTGCTGGAAGACGGCGCCATGTTGAGCCCGGGTGCCGGCGCGAGTTTGAGATTGGAGACAACGGAAAAGAATGATCGAAGCACAGTCGTTTCGGGCTAATGTGTTGCCCAGCGAGTTGAACGAAGACGAGCTCCGCGAAAAGATCAAAACGCTGGGTCCGTGGTTCCATAACCTGCGTCTACGCGGGATTGAGACAGCGCCGGAGCACTTCCTGGGGAACTACCCTGAAGTGAAATTCGAGAGCTTCCGCGCAGCCCTACCCGAAGACATGACCGGCAAGAGCGTGCTCGATATAGGGTGTAATGCAGGCTTCTACTCGTTTGAGATGAAGCGGCGCGGGGCGGCGCGCGTGGTGGGCATTGACACCGACACGGGCTACCTGCGGCAGGCGCGCTTCGCAGCCGAGGTCACAGGGATGGACATTGAGTTCCGTCAGCTCGCGGTATGGGAGATTGCGGAGTTGGGTGAGAAGTTCGACCTCGTCATTTTCATGGGCGTTCTCTATCACCTGCGTCATCCGTTGCTGGCGCTGGATCTGATCCACGAGCACGTGGCGAAGGACATGCTGCTGTTCCAGAGCATGCAGCGCGGCAGTCGCGACGTTGCCGACGTCGCCGAAAACTATGACTTCAATGAGCCGGCACCGTTCGATGAGCCTGGGTATCCGAAGCTGCACTTTATCGAGCGCCGGTACTCCCATGACGAGACCAACTGGTGGGTGCCCAATCGCGCGTGCACCGAGGCGATGCTGCGCTCCGCAGGCTTCAAGATTGAGGCGCAGCCCGAGCATGAGGTGTACCTGTGCCGTTGGCGGCCGGTGGTTACGCCGCCCGACGGGCCGCACGCGGTCTACCCGCCCATGGCGCCGTCCAACCTTGAAGCGAAAGGATGAGCGAAGGGCTGCAGCCTGAAGCAGACCTGACCGGCGATGCCTTGGCCAATGTCGCCGAAGCGGCGCTGGCGCAGGGAGACTTGCCGAGGGCGCTCGCGCTGTTCAACACAGCCGAACCGCATGTGCAGGACGCGGATCGGTGCGCCGGGGGCCGATGGATGGCCCACATGCTGCTGGGCAATTTCGCCGCGGCATGGCGGGAGAGCGATGCGATCCGGCAGCGGGGACGGCCCGATCCGCACCGCTTCTGGAACGGCGAAGACCTTCGCGGCAAGCGATTGATGCTGCGCAGCCTCCATGGTTTTGGGGATGCGGTGCAGATGTTTCGCTTTCTGCCGCGCCTGCAGGCGTGTGCGCGTGAGCTGATTGTGGAGGTGCCTCCGCGGCTGGTTGACCTCGCACCGTACTTCACCGGCATGGGCCGTGTGATCACGTGGGGCGCGGAGGCACCCGCAGTGACGCCGCCCTGGGATGTGCAGATGGAGGTGATGGAGCTTCCGTATGCTCTGCGCGTCACCGCTGAGGAGCTTGAACCGCGACAGGGCTACCTGCAACTGCCGCAGAGCATGCGGAGCCACGTACAACAGGTGATGAGACCGGCGCAGCGTCCGCGCGTGGGTGTGGTTTGGAGTGCGGGACACTGGAACCCGTCGCGGTCGATCCCGTTTGGGACGTTCGGATCCTTGCTTGATGTAAGCAGTGTGGAGTTCTGGAGTTTGCAGGGCGACGGCGAAGGCCGTTATTGGGCTTCAGCGGGACAGGACGGTGCGCGCCGGGATGTGTATGAGGTCGGTGACGGCATCCTTTCGTTGGCGGCGGTGATCGAGCAACTGGACCTGGTGATCACCGTCGACACACTCGCGGCTCACCTGGCGGGCGCGCTGGGCGTGCCTTGTTGGGTCTTGTTGCAGCAGCAGGCGGACTGGCGCTGGATGGCAGCTCGTGAGGACTCGCCGTGGTACCCAAGCCTGCGATTGTGGCGGCAACACGTGCACGGCGATTGGATGAGTTTGCTGCAACGTGTGCGGGCGGCGTTGCAGACCTGGGTTGCGGCAGCAGAAACACACAAGCGGCCCCAGGCTGGTTTGTTAGCCTGAGCGGATGACTTCTGTGGCAAAGCTTTCAAGAGCGTGGGACGCGTACGAGGCGTATCTCTTCGACATCGACGGCACGTTGCTGAACTGCCAGGATGCCGTGCACTACTTCGCATTTTGCGATGCACTCAGTGAGGTGGCGGGAAGGCCGCTGAACCTGGACGGCGTTGTCGCGCATGGCAACACCGACGAAGGCATTCTGCGAGACGCCTTCACGCTGGCGGCTGTGGATGAAGCGCACTGGCGTGCGCGCATGCCCGAGGTTCGTCAGAAGATTGGCGCACAGGTGGAGGCGCATCGCGATGAACTGCGTATCGACGTACTGCCCGGTGTGCGCGACGTGCTGCAATACTTGCGGAATCGCGGTGCGCTGCTTTCCACAGCAACGGGTAACTTGACGCGTGTGGGCGAAGCCAAGCTGGGGCATTGCGATCTCCGCGACTTCTTCGATTTGGGCGGCTACAGTGACGGGTGCGAAACCCGCAGCGAGGTATTCCGGCGCGCGTTGGCGGGCGTTCGTGCGCAGCTTGGGGCTGATGCCAGCGTGTGTGTTGTTGGGGACACCCCGGCAGATGTTCAGGCAGCGCACGCGAACGGTCTCGAGGTGATCGCGGTTGCTACGGGGATCTACGCGCAGGGTGCGTTGGTGGCACAAGGGCCCGAGCTTTGCGTTGGCTCGCTGGCGGAGCTACTGACGATGACATCTTCCACTGCCTGACGGCGACAGCTGGTGCGGGGCGCCGAGAGGTCCTCAATAAGCCATGGGAGACTACTTCGAAGCGGGTAGCGCAAGGTTCAGCTCAAGCACGTTGACCCGCGGCTCACCAAGTAAACCAAACTGACGCGGTGTGGTGTGGGTCATCACCAGCGACCGTAGAGCGTCCTCTGAGAGGTGGCGTTCGTGAGCCACACGGGCAACTTGGTAGAGAGCCGCTGCCGGTGTGATGTCCGGGTCAAGTCCGGAGCCCGATGTGGTGACGAGATCGATGGGCACGGGAGCGCCGGTGCCTTCTGACGCCACACTTGCGTTGACTCGATCGATGAGTGCCTTGTTGGTCGGCGCAAGATTGGAGCCTGACGAAGCGGAAGCGTCATAGCCTGTGCCGGCTGCGGAAGGGCGGCTGTGAAAGTATCCCGGACCTGTGAACGGCTGGCCGATGAGACGTGAACCGATGACCTCGCCGTTCTTCTCGATTAGTTCGCCGTTCGCTTTGTCAGGAAAGGTCACCCGAGCAAGCGCTGTGACAACGAGCGGATAGACTACGCCGAAGATGAGCGCTGTGATCAAGGTGTACATGGCGGCGGTGAAAGCTTGTTTCTTCATGGTGCAAAGTCCTCAAGCAAGGTGAAGCGCGGTGATCATCAGATCGATGGCCTTGATGCCCATGAAGGGCACGATGATGCCACCCAGTCCGTAGACCAGCAAGTTGCGGCGCAGCATGGCCGCGGCCGACATGGGCTGATACTTGACGCCGCGAAGCGCCAAGGGGATCAGGCCTACGATGATGAGCGCATTGAAGACGACAGCGGACAGAACAGCGGATTGAGCGTTGTGCAGATGCATGATGTTCAGCGCGTTGAGCACCGGAAAGACGCCGGCAAACATGGCCGGGATGATGGCGAAGTACTTGGCCACATCGTTTGCGATAGAAAACGTTGTAAGGGCGCCACGCGTCATCAGCAGTTGCTTGCCGATCGCCACAACCTCAATTAACTTGGTCGGATTGGAGTCGAGGTCGACCATGTTGCCGGCCTCCTTCGCAGCCTGCGTGCCGGAGTTCATGGCGACACCCACGTCGGCCTGCGCCAGTGCCGGTGCGTCGTTGGTACCGTCGCCGGTCATCGCTACCAGCTTGCCTTCGGCCTGCTCGCGCTTGATCAGATCCATCTTGTCCTTCGGCTTGGCCTCAGCAAGGTAGTCATCAACGCCGGCTTCACGAGCGATGGCAGCAGCGGTGAGAGGGTTGTCGCCGGTGATCATGACGGTGCGAATGCCCATGGCGCGCAGCTGGTCGAAGCGCTCGCGCATACCGCCTTTGACGACGTCTTTCAGGTGAATGACACCGAGCGCAAGACCATTCTCAGCGACGACGAGTGGTGTCCCGCCGGCACGTGCGATGCGTTCTACGGCAGCTTGGACTTCGGTTGGCATCTGCGACCCATGTTGCTGGAGATAGGAGGCGATTGCGTCGACAGCGCCTTTGCGAATGCTGCGTCCATCGAGCTCAATACCGCTCATCCGCGTGGTCGCAGAGAAGGGAATAATTCCGCGTTGAACTGACCGAGTTCGCGACCGCGCAGGTTGTACTTGTCCTTGGCGAGCACCACAATCGATCGGCCTTCGGGCGTCTCATCAGCGAGCGAAGAAAGCTGTGCCGCATCGGCGAGAGCCTGCTCCTGCACGCCGGGAGCTGCGACGAACTCAGACGCCTGACGATTGCCAATAGTGATGGTGCCAGTTTTATCGAGCAGCAACGTGTTCACGTCACCCGCAGCTTCGACGGCGCGGCCTGACGTAGCAAGGACGTTGTGTTGCACCAGACGGTCCATACCGGCGATGCCGATGGCGGAGAGCAAGCCGCCGATCGTTGTAGGGATGAGACAAACCAGCAGCGAGATCAGCACAAAGACTGTTTGCGGAGCGCCAGAGTAAGTCGCGAAAGGCTGCAGCGTTACCACGGCGAGCAGGAAGATGATCGTCAGGCCCGCGAGCAGAATGTTGAGTGCGATTTCGTTGGGCGTTTTCTGCCGTTCAGCACCTTCCACCAGCGCGATCATGCGATCAAGAAATGTCTCGCCGGGGTTAGAGGTGATGCGGACGATGATGACGTCGGACAGAACACGCGTGCCGCCGGTCACCGCTGAGCGGTCGCCACCCGCCTCGCGAATGACGGGTGCAGACTCACCGGTGATCGCCGATTCGTCAACGCTGGCCACACCTTCGGTCACTTCGCCGTCGCCAGGAATCATCTGCCCTGCGGTGACGCGGACAACATCGCCGGCGCGGAGTTGGGAGCTTGGGACCTCCTGGATGGCGCCTTTCTCTACGCGGTACGCGGTGGTTTCGGACTTGGCCTGGCGCAGCGCATCGGCCTGCGCTTTGCCGCGACCTTCCGCCATGGCTTCGGCGAAGTTCGCGAACAGCACAGTGAACCAGAGCCACAACGTGATCTGCAGGTTGAAGCTGACGTTGCCTTTGTGTGTGGCGAGGCCGGCGATGAGCAGCACCGTTGTGAGGATGCTGCCGATTTCAACAACGAACATCACCGGGTTACGCATCATGGTGCGTGGGTTGAGCTTGGCAAGCGCGTCGACCGAGGCACGACGAACGATCTTGCGATCAAACAGGGAGCGACGCTGAGCGTTGGTTGGCATGGAAGACGGCTCCTAAAAGGTGTGCCCGGCGTGCAGTAGAAGGTGCTCAAGGATGGGACCAAGCGAGAGCGCCGGGAAGAAGGTCAACGCGCCAACGATCAAAATCACGCCAATGAGCAGGATGGTGAACAGCGGCGTAGTGACTGGGAACGTGCCGGCCGACGCAGGAGCGATCTTCTTCTTGGCAAGGTTGCCCGCGATCGCCAGCATCGGGATGGCCATCATGAACCGGCCAAAGAACATGGCGATGCCCAGGGTGTAGTTGTACCAGTGCGTGTTCGCATTCAGGCCGGCGAAGGCTGAGCCGTTGTTGCCCGTAGCCGAGGTGTACGCGTAGAGGATCTCGCTCAAACCGTGTGGCCCGTGGTTGGCGAGACTGCTAAGCCCTTGCTGCGGCAGAAGGATCGTCACGGCGGCGAAGCCAAGGATGAGCAACGGAAAGATGAGTAGATACAGCATGGACATCTGCACGTCATAGGCTTGGATCCGCTTGCCCAGGTACTCCGGCGTGCGCCCGACCATGAGGCCCGCGATAAAGACAGCCATCACGACGAAGACCAACATGCCGTACAGACCCGCGCCCACACCACCGAAGACCACCTCGCCGAGCAGGATGTTGGCCATTGGGATCAGGCCACCCAGCGGAGTGAAGCTGTCATGCATGCTGTTGACGGCACCGCAGCTTGCGTCCGTGGTCACGGTGGCGAAGAGCGCAGAG
>CAXTRU010000021.1:0-5491 GCA_964246665.1 uncultured Acidobacteriaceae bacterium | reverse complement strand
TTCCTTGCCTTCCATGTTGCCGCCGGCCTGTGTCAGCGAGACGTGTTGATCGACGTTGTGCAGCAAGGGATTGACCTGCGATTCTGCCGAGTAGCACACCAACGTTCCGGCGAACCACAACACGACCATGGCGGCAAGAACAGCCCATCCATGCCGTGGTGAGCCGACCATCTGTCCCAGCATTACCGCGAGCCCTGCAGGCAGCAGAAAAATCGACAGCATTTGGAGGAAGTTCGTGAGCGGCGTTGGATTTTCAAATGGGTGAGCGCTGTTGGCGTTAAAAAAGCCACCGCCGTTGGTGCCCAGCATCTTGATGGCTTCCTGGGAAGCGACAGGCCCTTGCGCGATGGTCTGTGTGCTCACCGTGGTCGGCTTGCCGTCTGTACCAGTGACGTGCTGCGCTTCAACTAGCTTTGCTTGCTGATATGGGTGCAGATTCTGAATCACACCCTGCGACACGAGTCCGAGGGCGAACACAAGTGAAATCGGAAGCAGGATCCAGAAGCTGGCACGTGTGAGATCGACCCAGAAGTTCCCCAGTGTCTTGCTCTCACGGCGCGCGATCCCGCGCACAAACGCGACAGCAAGGGCCATCCCTACGGCGGCTGACCAGAAATTATGCGTGGCCAGCCCAAGCATCTGGGTGAGATAGCTCATCGTGCTTTCAGGCACGTAGGATTGCCAATTTGTATTGGTGGTGAATGAGATGGCCGTGTTCAGCGCGAGCGCAGGCTCCACTGCCGCCAGGTGCTGCGGGTTGAACGGCAGCAGGTGTTGCAGGCGCTCGACCACGTAGGTGAGCACAAGCGTCGCTGCGCTGAAGATCAGCATGGCAATGGTGTACTCCGTCCAGGTCATTTCCTGCTCGGCGTTCACACCGGTCATGCGGTAAAGCGCGCGTTCACAGGGCCGCAGCAGCCGATCGAGAAACGTCTTACGGCCCTCAAAGACGCTTGTCATGTACGTGCCCATCGGCTTGGCCAATAGGAGCACGCAAGCGATGAAGACGAGGATTTGCAACCAGCCATTCAGCGACATTAGAACTTCTCCGGACGGAGCAGCGCATACACGAGATACGCGAGCAGAGCAACGCAAATCAAAAGCAATACACCGTTCAGCATCATGACCGCGAGCCTTTCAGACGATCGCACCCTGCCACATACAGCAGGGACAGCCCAAACATCGCAAACAACATCAGCACAGCAACCATGTCGAGCATGGGTCTCCTGTGGCGAGCACAAGGGCTCGCCTGTCGAACGCATGGGTATAGACCGGCGTACATACGCCAGCGTGGCGTTGCAAAAACCTCAACAACGAGCCTTTGCTCCAAGGTCTATTGAAGTTTGCGGCGTCGTTGGAAGTCCGTAGAGAAGCTGTTAAGAATTTGTAAAGGGTCCTGGTTGACGCTCGATGCTTTCAGCGTCAGGGTGGAAGCGATAGCCCACCCACGGCTCACTCTGGATGTACTTGTGCCCGTCGCCACGCTCAATCTTCTTGCGTAACGCAGCGACGAGAACGCGCAAATACTCCGGTTGATCTTCGCCTGCCGGTCCCCAGATGGCGCGCAGGATTGTCTTGTGCGTGAGCACGCGGCCTGGGGTGCGCGCAAACAGCAGCAGTAGGTCGAATTCTTTGGGCGTCAGGTGAACCGACGAACCACGGACGGCCACGGTGTGCGCGTCGCAGTCAATTACAAAGTCACCGATCTCCAGATAGGTCGACAGCACCTTGGCCGGTGGGATGCGCCGCAGCTGGGCACGCACCCGCGCAAGCAGCTCCGGCATGCTGAAGGGTTTAGTCAGGTAGTCATCCGCACCTTCATCCAGGGCTCTTACTTTCATGCTGTCCGTATCGCGAACGCTGAGCACAATGATCGGCGTGGGACCGAGAGTGCGAAGGGCACGGGTCAGCTCAAGTCCATTCATCTCCGGCATAGCGAGGTCGGAGATGACCAGGTCAGGCTTGGCGGTGTGGAACTGCTGCAGCGCTTCTGTGCCGTTGCTCGCGGTGTGAACCTCATAGCCGCTGCTTTGGAGCGACGCACGCAACATGCGGGTGATCTGGCGCTCATCGTCCACGACAAGGATGCGATTCAAGGCTTCTCCTGAGTCACGATGTGGAGATCCACATGGGGCGCTTCCGACATGAAACGTTGGATAGCGAGGTAGTACAGATAGCTGCGCATGCCATGGATAGCGGAGCGTCCCACGATGACCTGCGTGATGCGGTTTTCGCGAACAAAGGTCGCGCTGGTGCGCGCGGTGTCGCTGCCGCTGAGCGGGACGACGTGCGCGCCGAGATTGGTTGCAAACTGAAGGCTTGATTCCAGCACACGTTTGCGCTCAGGTTCTTCGTCGCGCGCGCTAGTCACGTGCAGCACGTAGAGCTCAGCATTCAGCGCCTCCGACAGGCGCGCACCGCGGGCGATCAGATCGCGTGC
Source organism: uncultured Acidobacteriaceae bacterium (assembly GCA_964246665.1). Taxonomy (GTDB): domain Bacteria; phylum Acidobacteriota; class Terriglobia; order Terriglobales; family Acidobacteriaceae; genus Granulicella. Next base: position 3,051 of record CAXTRU010000021.1, on the reverse strand, counting down.
CTGCGGGCTGGCGCTAACGCATACGGCGATCTTCTCGGAGACAGTCCAGTGCGCACCCAACTTCTTGCGCCGGACGTACTCATCCAGGTTGCGGTCCACGGCACGGGTGACACGCTGTAGGGCCATCTCGCGCAGCGCGATCAAATTGCCGCGGCGAAAGAAGTTTGCGAGTGATCGCTCCACGCGCTCCAGGGGATAGATGTCGCCGCGGCGCATCCGTGTGACCAGCGCCTCCGGCGTTAGATCGCTGATGACGATCTCGTCCGCGCGATCGAGCACCCAGTCCGGTACCTGCTCACGCACACTGATGCCGGTGAGTGCCTGCACACGCGGCGCGAGGCTTTCCACGTGCTGGATATTGACGGTGCTGAGAACGTCTATCTTGTTTTCGAGCAGGTAGAGAACATCCTCCCAGCGCTTGGCAAAGCGGCTGCCCTGCACGTTTGTGTGTGCGAGCTCATCGACGAGCACCACCTGCGGCATACGAGCCAGGATGGCATCGACGTCCATCTCGTAGAACAGGGTGCCCTTGTAATCGATCTCGCGCCGGGGCACGTGTTGCAGCCTTCCCGCAAGCTCGGCCGTCCCGGAGCGGCCATGCGTTTCCACAATGCCGATAACGACATCTTCACCGCGGCTGCGACGCCGGATGCCTTCGCTGAGCATGCCGAATGTCTTGCCCACACCGGGTGCATAGCCCAGGAATACCTTGAAGCGGCCGTGATCACGTTCGGCATCTGCCGTCGCGTGCAGCCAGTCTTCCGGAGACTTCGCAGAGGAACTCAAGCCGTACAATCTCCCCATGAACTCGCGCCGTTCGATCGCGTTCGTGAGGTGGCTCACGGCGTTCGGCACCCTGGCCGGAATTGTACTCGTCTACCGCCGGTGGCTCCACGCGAATCCCACCACGGTTGCGTTAACGCTGCTGCTTCTAATTTTAGTGCTGGCCGCTGAGTGGGGCCTGCGCTATGCCGTCGCGGTCTCCCTTGTTGCAACAACGCTGTACAACTTCTTTTTTCTTCCGCCGATTGGGACCTTCACCATTGCTGACCCGCAGAACTGGTTGGCGTTGATCGCGTTTCTGGTGACGTCGATCATCGCAAGTCGGCTGTCGGAGCGTGCCCGGCGCGAAGCGAGCGACGCCCGTACACGGCAGCGCGAGCTGGAAGTGCTGTTTCGCTTGAGCCGGGAGCTGTTGCAGTCAGAAAGTGTGGCCAGCCTTGTGACTTCGGTTCCGGGCGCCGTTGCCAGCGTGACCGCGGCGTCTGCGGGCACGTTATATCTGCTGGAAGGCGACAAGATTTATCAGGCTGGCCGCGCCAACATAACCCCGGTCGAGGTGCCGCACCTTCGCCAGCTCGCCTTGACGCTTTCGGGCGCGCGACAAGTCGTGGGCGACGCTGAGATCCCACTGCGCACAGGCGTACGGCCCAAGGGTTTGCTGCTGCTGCGGGGGGCGTTTTTTTCTGCCGACACCGCGGAGGCGATCGGCAGTCTGGTTTCGATTTCGATTGACCGCGCGCAAGCGCTGGAAAGCGTGGCCCGAGGAGAGGCCGTGAAAGAAAGTGAGCGGCTGCGCACACTGATGATCGATTCGATTACGCATGAACTGCGCACACCGTTGACCTCCATCAAAGGCGCGGCGACGGCGCTGCTTGGCGGGGAGGTCCCGAAGGTGGAGACACATGAGCTGTTAAGCATCATCGATGAGGAGAGTGATCGTTTAAATCGACTGGTGTCTGAGGCCGTGGAGATGGCGCAGCTCGACGCACAGCAGGTGCAGATGCACTTCGTGTCTGTTCGCGTCTCTGACCTTGTGACGCACGCACGGGACAGCTGTGGCTGGGTGGAGGAGCAGCATCCCTTACGCTTCGATGTGGCACCGGACCTAGAGGTGCGCGCGGACCCTGCGGTGCTCGACAAAGTGCTTTGCAACTTGCTGGAGAACGCGGCAAAGTACTCCGGCTCCGGTACACCCATCACCATCACGGCAGAAGCGGAACGAAGCGGAGTGAGCATCAGCGTTGCGGACCAGGGAGTGGGCATCGATCCTGCGGAGCAGACCTTGATCTTTGAGCGCTTCTATCGCGGCAGGTCGCAGGCGGATGGTTCTTCCGGCACCGGCATGGGGCTTGCGATCAGCCGAGCCATTGCGGAAGCGCATGGCGGTGAGATCAACGTGACAAGCCAGCCCGGACGCGGATCCGTCTTCACCGTCTGGATTCCCAGCACGGCGTAGCTTTCTGAGGCTCTTCGAATGCCACTATGCCGGCCCTTAAACCTGTGCCGGTGACGCAAGGAGCGCCCTGCAGTGGCGCGCGATCTGGATTTCTTCCTCCGCTGGTAGCACCTTGACCTTGGACGTAGCCTCGTTGGCTTCACTGATGCCCAGGAACTGCAATCCATCAAGGACCTTGCCTCGAATCTCTGCACTGTGTTGCCCGATGCCGCCGGTGAAGACAAGAAGATCGAGACCACCCATGAGCGCGACGTAGCTGCCGATCGCTTTGCGGACGTCAGTAGTGAAGACATCGACTGCGAGCTTTGCACGTTCGTCGTCCTCTTGTGCGTGTTGCAGAAGCGCGAGCATGTCGCCTTCGCCATCAGTGAAGCCGGCCATGCCACACTCGTGATTGATAAAGGCCTCAAGCTGATCTGGCGTGAGGTGTTGCTCACGCAGCAGGTACAGCAGCACCCCCGGATCCAGATCGCCGCTGCGTGTGCTCATGGGCACGCCGCCGGCAGGACTGAGGCCCATGCTTGTGTCGATCGACTTGCCTTCATGAACGGCAGTGACGCTGCTGCCGCCGCCGAGGTGAGCGATCACGATGTTTGCGGCTGGCGCAGCGCCGAGGCGGTGCATAACGGACTCGCAAGAGAGCCCGTGGAACCCATACCGCATCACGCCCATGTCAAAGAAGCGTGAGGGAAGTGGCAGATGCGTGGCGCGCGCGGGCATCGTGCAGTGGAAGGCCGTATCGAAGCACGCGAACTGCGGACAGGTAGGAAACCAGCGCTCTGCTTCATGGATCAAGCGAAGAGCGTCCGGGA
>CAXTRU010000020.1:5922-19606 GCA_964246665.1 uncultured Acidobacteriaceae bacterium | reverse complement strand
GTCTGCGTGTGAGGGTTTGTGAATCTGTACACCCCCTCGCGCACTGAACTGTCTTCGCCATTGTTCATGATGTGTCCAAGGTTGAACGCGCAATCCGGAGTCATCGGCATCGAATCGGGAAGGCTTAGGATATGTCCCTGGTCAAGCTTCGGCACGAAGTGCTGCCGCAAGTAGAGAAGATCACCAATGCTGTTGGTGCTCGCATAAAAGTGAAGCGGAAACATCAATGCCTTTCTCGGGTTCTTACGCGCGTACGCGACGACCTCTGAACGGGATCCGTGCAGAAGAAGCATCTCTTCACCTTCTTCTACGATCTGGGTCAGCGGATTATGCATGAAATCCAAACCCCAATCGGAAAGGTAGAAGACGATCAGGCGAGGGGGCTTGTTCGTGCGAAGGTAACCCTCCAGTGGCCCGTATCCACTCACAGAAAGGCTAGTCGACACGTTAGGCAACACAAGTACCTTCATGTGCAGGTCGCGTGTCATGCGAAGGGGATCAATATTCGTCGCGGCTGTTGAATCTCCGAAGATGACAATATCGGCATCCTGGTGTTGATCGTGATAACTCGCCTCAACTACGGAACCCCAGAACGACAGAAGCTGGCGCGTTCCGATTCCCAGCCGGAACGCAAACAGAGGAGCCACATAGATCAGTGCACCTACCACGAAGGCGACGGCGAAGTAGCGAAGTGCCCGGAGCTCCGCCGTACGAGAGGTGACATGTGGGGCGAATTCGGTCTCGCTCATGGCCACAACGGGTATGGTGGACAAAGCCTGTCTCCCTTAAAGCGAACTCAGAACTGAAAGTACAAGAATGTCGATGGATCTTGCGAGTGGATGAGGCCGAGCATAAAGATTGCGCCCATTAATATCCCCCAGGCTAGCCGTGGGCTCCAGTAAATCGGCAAAAGACGTTGCTTGCCATCCGCCGGCATAAGGTGAAGTGCCGGTTTGAAGCGAGCGAGAATCTGCTGCGTATTTGGGAAACCCCAGACTATTACAGCCGCCGCAAGAAGAACGACAGTCGGCCTGAGTGGGTCCTGAAGGATGGCTGCCTTGGGCTGTTCCCCGAGACGCATGCCGAGCATGCGCGCGAGGAGTTGGACAGCCTGCCCCGTACTGGGTGCCCGAAAGAAGATGTCGGCCAACACTACAGCGCAGAAGGTGAGAATCACGCCGAATGTATGAATGAGTCGCTTGCGAAGTGGGCTGTCGCCCTCTCGCTCCGCCTCGCTCCTGCGAAAGAAGGTGCGCCAAGCGTATACGGTGCTGATATAAACCCCATGCAGCAGGCCAAAGACGATGAATTGAAAACCGGCACCATGCCACACGCCGGCCAAGAACATCGTTAGCACCGTAGGCCCGACTACCATGTTCAGAAAACCTTCCGGAGTCGCCTGCGCTTTACTGCTGACTTTTTTTCCTTTGTCTTTGCGTCGGCGGCTCACAATCATCTGCACCGGGCTATACAGGTACGACGTGATGTACTGCGTCAACGTGATGTGCCAACGCGTCCAGAAGTCGATAATGTTTGCAGATTTGAAGGGCGAGCTGAAGTTGAGCGGGAAGTCGATCGAGAACATGCGAGCGAGACCGCAAGCCATGTCGCAATAGCCAGAAAAATCGAAATAGAGCTGTAGCACATAGGAGAGCGCGCCCAGCCAGGCCACGCCCGTAGCCGTCGCCCCGTGCGCCCCGAAAACGAAATTAGCTACAGGTGCCAAAGAGTCAGCGATCACCGTCTTCTTAAACAATCCCATGGTGAACCAAGTAGCACCAACTGCAAGATCGTTGAACCTCAGCCGGTACACGCGGCTACGTTGAAACTGCGGCATGATGTCTTTGTGGTGCAGAATCGGCCCGGCAATTAGGTGCGGGAAGAAAGTCACGAAAAGCAAGTAGCTAGAAAAGTCCTGTTGGGTCGCAATGCCCTGCTGCAAATCAACCAGATACGCGATCTGTGTGAATGTGAAGAACGAGATTCCAAGCGGCAACAGCAGGCCGTTCCAAAAATGGTGGGAGCCTGCAATCCACCTGACGAAGTTTCCAAACGGAATCAGGTATTTGAAGAAGCATAAAGCTGCTAGGTTCAATGCGATAGCCAACCAAAGCCAAAGGCGTGTACTAACGGTATTGGCAATCTGCCGACTGATCAGTGCAGAAGCCAGGTAGTTGAACACGACCGAACAAAGCAGCAAGATCAGAAAACTAGGCTTCCAATATCCGTAAAAGGCCAAGGATGCAAGCCCTAACCAGACCACGACGGCTCGGCGATGAAAACGTCCCGCAATCTCGTATCCAAGGAGTGCGATAGGAAGGAAAAGAAACAGAAAGGGATAAGAGTTGAAGAGCATCTTGCCTCAGCGGTTCCGGTTATATCCTTGGCCCCGCCGTACGGGGCAGCGCAGTTGCCTTGATCGGATACATTCTGACCTGGATCACGAATCAGTATTTACGGTGTGCGTTCAAGAATGACATCGCAGGTAGTATTAGCCACCCCGAACCGGAAGGGGCGAAGTGCGCAGAAGCGATGCGTTTCTCGATATCCATGTGCCTCCCAATACCTGAGCATCGCTGTGTTCAAGTGCTCGTTAGGGGGGTATAGCGTCAACCACTGGTTCGGAATCAGCTCATACCCAAAGTCTTCGTCCCCGGTAAGGATAATATCCGGATGCATCGCCAGTGCCTCGGTGCGGCGCTCATTAATGTCGACCTCTGAGCTCCAAACCCAGAACGTATTCGCGTGGTTGATGAACATGTTGTGGTCGGCGTATGGCTGCACGTTGGGGATCTGGAAGGTGAACGCTGCGATCCGCTTGCCCGGGTAGTGACTTACCAGAAAATCATGCGTGATGTGGCCGGGGTCGTAAAGATACTTGGTGTCGTACCGAACAGAAAAGATCGTCCAACCAATTTGCGTTGCAATCACGCACAGCGATGTGACGGCCAGAAACGGCGCAATCCATCCCTTGCCGCGCACCTGGGGCCGGCTGCTGCCAAGCCACAATGCGGCGATTAGCGCGATCAGCAGCAGGCCTGTCTGATGTACCCATGTCCAGACCATCGCTTCAAAAATCAGTAGAACCAGGTACGGCAGCAGGAACTCAAGCGCCCGGCGCGACCAGAGCCAGAACAACAGTGACGCCACAAACAACAGCGCCACGACGTTGACTGAAGAGATGGGAAAATCCAGCAGCGCGGCAAAGGCGTAGGACCGGTTCAGCACACGCTGCTGCAGGTTGCTGCCCGCCAGGCCATGGCTGCGGTTCCACACGATGCGCTGCAGCCGATTCATTCGTGGCACCGGCTGCGGGCCTACGGGCAGAATGGCGTCCAGCTTGGGAACACCGGGCGGCAGTTGTTCCGGGCGTGTGATCTTCGCGAGCAAACCCCCGCTCTTGTACTTCTTGATCTTGCCCTGGATGGCGAAGTTCACATCGGGCGGCGGCAGCACAACATACACCGCAATCAGGATGAAACTGGCATACACAAGGGCGCTTGCAACCCATGTGCCTGGCTTGGCGATAGCTCCGGCGCGGGGCTGCCGGTACAGCTTCCACAGATACAGCGGAATGAACGCGCCGCTGAACAGCATGCCGTGAATGTTGAGGTTCGAAAACAGGCCGCACACCAGCGCGAACCAAAGCACCCGCGGCCGCTCGTCTAGATACAGAATGCACAGGGCAAAAACGAACAACGGAAACAGAACGTAGCTGCGCGCAATGACCGCGTACTGGTATTGGAAGAAGAACGTGAACGGAATCAACACGCGGAACAAGCGTGGAAAGGGCGCATAGCGCAGAAATACAGCCATGCCCGCGATTGCAAATAGCGCCGTGACCCAGTTCAGCGCCATGAACGGCACATGCAGCCGCGTTAGCACCCAAAGAATCAAGTGCCACAACGGTGGCGCGCCCTCATAGCGCAACCAGTGCGTCAGCATCTCGTGCAGGGAAGAGTCGCGCGCGATCAGCCAGGCCTGGGTCTCATCGAACCACTGCTCGTGGTGCGCAATCGTCCAGGCAAGGATGGCTGTGTACAGGGAAAGCACCAGGCCGTCCCAGCGGTCAAAGGTGAAGATTTTCCGTGTGCTCAGGAGACCCATTTCAGTAGCCGGATGACCCCCATGGACGCTGGCTTGCGGTGCGCAGAGACTGCCGTGCGCGACTCGATCTCCTGCCGGTGTTCAGAAAAATATTCATACGCGCGAAGCAGCATCTCCTCGTTGGTCAGCGTCGGCTGCCACCCAAGCCGCTGCTTGATGCGGTTGGTATCGAACAGAAAGCTTTCGGCGATCATCTTGTAGTGATACGGCCCCAGCGGCGAAACCTTCAGCGCATACGCAAGCTTCATTGCAGCGATCGTCGGGGTCTTGGGCAGGGAGCGCACCTTGGCCCGGGCCGCGCGCGAACCGGGCCGCTGCCCTGAGGCGCGGATCACTGCCTCGTACACCTCACGCATCGTCCGCACATTGTCCGAGCCGATGTGAAACAGATCCGATTTGCCGTATTGCGCGGCTTGGATGCAGGCCGTCGCCAGGTCATCCGCATAGATGAATTGGTAGCGATTGCTGCCATCACCCACAACCCACACCGCCTTGCCGTCATCGATGAACTCATACAGAATCGCGAGCAGGCCCAGGCGTCCGCTGTCCATGATGGTGGGGCAGCGGATGGTGACAACGTTCAGGTCGCCGCTGAACTCGCTCAGGATCTTTTCGCCTTCGAGCTTGGATCGGCCGTAAATCTCCACCGGGCTCGGGACGTCTGTTTCCTCGTTTACCGGGTGGCCGAGATTCGACGCCCACAAGCAGTTACTGGAAAGAAAAACGAACGGCCGCACGCCGGCGTCGCGTGCTGTTTGGGCAAGGATGCGAGTGGCATCCACGTTCGAGGTCCACAGCAGATGCTTGTCCATCTTGCCGTGGGCCAGCTGCGCAGCCACGTGGTACACGGCGTCAAACTTGTGCTCCGCAAACACACGGCGCACGAGTGTTGCATCGCGCAGATCGCCCTGAATGCTGGTCAGCCCAGCCAGGCCCGCGTCTTCATCGATCTCAAGGTCGATGTTGACAACGATATTGCCTTCACGCAGAAGCCGGCGCTTCAGCACACCGCCGAAGAAGCCCGATCCGCCTGTTACAAGCACGTGTGACATCTGTTTCCAATCCCTTCAGCCTTCGTCCGTGTCATGTCGTCGCTCCGAGCTTCACGTGCGCAGCCCAGGAGCAACGTGTCGTTCTAGCCTTCCTGCGTGCGAAGGTGAGCCTTCTTGCAATCGCGGCTCTGCGTTTACTGCGCGACCAAATCCTGTGCAGGTGAGCCCACGTGCTCTCTCACCGTGATGTGCTGATTCCGCGGAACATAGCCGGCCACTTCGAGAGACCAAACCGTCGTTCCATCGTTTGCTGCTGAAACACTGCGGAAACCAAGCGCTTCATAGTGCCCGGCAACCATACCGTTCTTCTTCGTTGGGATGTACGTGCCGATCAGCCGCTGTGCGCCGGCCCCACGCGCATGCGCCACGATTGCGTCCAACATCGCCATCTCCATGCCGCGCTTCAACACTCGGCAACTCATCAGCCACAGGTCGAGATGTAGTTCCTCGCCTATCAGCCGTCCCAGCACAACCGACACCAACCCGTTATCGCCAAAGCGGTCCGCCAGCCGCCCATATAGACCGATGGTGCGCTCATCCCGCATCGCCGCTTCCATCTCGGCCAGCGTGTAGCGTTGCGTCGTCAGGTTGAACTGGTTCGACTTGTTCGTCAGTTGCGCGATGCGCTCCAGATACACGGGGCGGAAGCGGTCGATCTCCGCGGTCATCTCCAGCGAATCGAGATACTCTCCGTAATTTGCAAAGGCCTTTTCCTGCGAGCTTCGCTGCGAATTCTCCGCGTACAGCTGCGCACGCTGCAGGTCCTCTTTGCCCAGCGATACCGGCTCAAAATAGCGCGCACGCTCCAGCACCCCAACAAACTTGGTCACATCAGCGCCCACATCCGGCACAGCGACGCCGGGCACCTGCGCGGCCACAATGGCACGCTCTGCCGGGTTGTCATCCACAAATACAAAGCTGTCCACACCGAGGTTCAGCTCCTGCGCTATTTGCGTGATGTTGTCGCTCTTCGGATCCCAATTTGCCTTGAATGCAGAGAAGTGCTCCAGCTTCAAAAGGGAGTCCGGATGTGCAAAGCCCTGCTTCGCAACGTCCTCATTGTTCTTGGAACAAACCGCCAACAACACACCCCGTTCGCGCTGTGCCAGGCAATACTCCTGAAAGGCCGTGTACGCTTCGGCAACCGGCGTTTCTTTGCCGATCTTGATCTTGTCAACGCCGTCATCGCCGATGACGCCGCCCCACAATGTGTTGTCCAGGTCCAACACGAGCACCTTGCGCGAGCGACCGTATAGCGCGCGCACAACGGAGGTGAGGGACTCCGCAATGGCGAGATTAGCTTCCACCGTTTGCGCGATCTTGTAGCTGAACCAGCGGTCGTGATCGAACCAGTGGCTCAGGCCCAGACGCGCCGAAAGCCCCTGGAGATCCTGCACCAACAACCTGGGCCGCTTGGCTGCCTGCAGCGCAATGGCGCGGTTCAGTTCCGTCACAAACCGGCTGTGACCGCCAGGATGAATCGCATCGAAATTGCCCAGGGGCGCCCACAATGGCAGCTCAAAGTTGTTCTGGATTACCTGGCATCCGACGTTGGCTTCCAGCGAATCCCAAATCTGTTCGAAGCGTCGTACTTCCCGCGCCACTTCGCCGGAAAGATCCTCTTCCGTGGTCTGCAGTGAAGGGAAGCGTTCGATGTTGCGCACCGTCGTGTGGACATACACAAGGTCGGGCTTGAATGCGATGAGCTCTTCCGGAGCAAGCACCGCATCGGTGTAGTAGCGGCCATACTCCGTTTGGTGAAACACGGGACGGAAACCTTCGCCAAGCAGCAACAGTTCCCAAAAGTCGACCAGCTCATTGGTCGTCGAGCCGCCCAGCACAGCGATACGAATTTCACGGAGGTGCTCGCCCGCGAGCAGCTGCCGGCGCAGACTACGCCGCCGCAGGATGAGCTCATCGGTTGAGAGTTGACTCAGGTTCATGCAGGCCTTTAAGCGACACCAAAGTTGTGCTGGTCGCGCCTTGAGCCAGGATCTTCTCTGCAGGCCAGGGCGCATGAGCACGAATGCTGGTTCGTCGGTGCGTGCTTGAGGAACCGTGGACTGTGGCTATGGTAACCCGAGCCTGCAGGGCTCGTGAATCGGGGCGCTGTGTTCGGCAAAATTGCGCCGGAGTTGACGTTCGCCTGCAGTCCAAGGAAACTACGTTTAGCGCCAGTCCAGACCTGCACGACATTTGGGGGCCTTCCAAGTTCGTCCAGGAGATCGACTCGTATGAGCAGAACCGCGATTGTGGTTGGTGCCGGTCCAGCTGGTCTCACCGCCGCGCTTGAACTTCTTCGCCGCACCGACATCAAACCCATCATCCTTGAAGCTTCCGATGAAATTGGCGGCATCTCGCGCACCATTCGCTATAAGGGCAACCGGATGGACATCGGTGGCCACCGCTTCTTTTCCAAGTCGGACCGCGTGATGCAATGGTGGATGGACTTGATGCCGCCCGAGCTGGACGGGGCCGCACCCGCAGTGCAGCCGGAGATCGCGTACCAGGGACAGCGACGCACACTGCCGACCGGCGGTTCTGCGCGTGCGTTTGCGACGCGAGACGCGGGTGCTGCTACCGCGACGGCGCTTGCGGTGGAGATTGATACGGACACCGACGAGACCGAAGCCGATGGCGAAGTGATCGCCTCGGCGCATGGACACACCGAAACGCATCTCGATCTCGACCCTGAAACGATCGCGCGTGATCCGGATTTGGTCATGCTGATTCGCCCTCGCAAGAGCCGCATCTACTACCTCCGCAAGTTCTTCGACTACCCGATCAAGCTCACCGGCAGTACGCTGGCGAACCTGGGCGCGGTGCGCACGGCAAAGGTCGGCACCAGCTACCTGGCTTCGCGGGTGAAGCAGATCAAGCCGGAGCGCAGCCTTGAAGATTTTCTGATTAATCGCTTCGGCCGGCAGCTCTACCTCACGTTCTTCAAGAGCTACACGGAAAAGGTTTGGGGAACGCCGTGCGACCGCATCTCCGCCGAGTGGGGGGCGCAGCGCATCAAGGGGCTGAGCCTCACCACGGCGGTGAAACACTTCGTCCGCAAGTCATTTGCCGGCGGAGGCAACAAGAACAGCGGCGATGTTGCCCAGAAGGACACAGATACCAGCCTGATCGAGCGCTTCATGTACCCCAAGTTTGGTCCCGGCCAACTGTGGGAGCACGCGGCTGAGGAGATCATTCGCCTTGGTGGTGAGATCCACAGGAACACCAAGGTGGACTCCATCACCTGCCGCACAAAGCGGGTCACTGCGGTGACCGCAACCACGGCGAACGGCAGCCGCAAACACTTTCAGGGTGACTTTTTCTTCTCCACCATGCCGATGCGTGATTTGGTGCGCGCGATGGAAACCTCCGTGCCCGACAACGTGCGCGAGGTGAGTGAGGGGCTTGAATACCGCGACTTCATCACCGTCGGTTTGCTGTGCGACAGGCTCAAGGTGAAAGAGCCGGATGGCGGTCTGCTGAAGGACACCTGGATCTACGTGCAGGAGCCTGATGTGCTCCTCGGCCGGCTGCAGATCTTCAATAACTGGAGCCCATACCTGGTCAGCGACCCGGACAAGGTGTGGATCGGGCTTGAGTACTTCTGCTACGAAACAGACGATCTTTGGAAAAAGAGCGACGATGCCATGAAGCAGTTCGCCATCGAGGAGGTGGCGAAGATAGGCATCCTCGATGCGGCCAATGTCTCTGATGCCCATGTGGTGCGCGTCCCCAAGACGTATCCGGCGTATTTCGGCACTTATGACCGCTTCGATGAGCTGCGCGGATGGACTGACCAGTTCGAGAACCTGTTCCTGGTCGGCCGCAACGGTATGCACAAGTACAACAACCAAGACCACTCCATGCTGACCGCGATGACGGTTGTGGATGGCCTGATTGCCGGGCATGTGGACAAGGCCGCCCTGTGGGACATCAACACCGAACAGGACTACCACGAGGAACGAAAGAAGTAGCTCGGCGCGAGCTTGCCGTGATGTATGTTTTCGTTGAGCTTTCGCAGCGCGCTGACCGGCCGCAGCGACTCATACTTCAGCAAGGAGTGATGCCCATGCCTTCCTCCCGGCTTCCCGCTGTCGACGCGTACATCGCCAAGGCTAAACCCTTTGCGCAGCCGATCCTGTCGCATCTGCGCGACACCATCCATCGTGTCGTTCCGGAGGTGGAAGAGGCCATCAAGTGGTCGCGCCCTTTCTTCGTCTACAAGGGCGTCATCCTCGGCAATGTTTCCGCCTTCAAGGAGCACTGCTCCTTTGGCCTGTGGGGCACGGAGATGGCGCAGACATTGCGCAGCGGTGGTATCGAGTCCAAGGAAGGCATGGGCAGTTTCGGCAAGCTTGCCTCGCTGAAGGAGCTGCCGCCAACGCCTGAGCTTGAAAGCTACATCCGCAAGGCGGCCGACCTGATCGCCGAAGGCACGCGCACAAAATCAATCCAGCGTGTGGCCAAACCCTCGCCGCGGGGTGAACCGGGCATCCCGGAAGCGCTCGCGCAGGCGCTGAAGACCAACAAGGCGGCTGCGGCCAAATTCGCTCAACTGAGCCCAAGCTGCCGCCGCGAATACGCCGACTGGATCGCGGACGCCAAGCGCGACGAAACACGGTCCAAACGCCTGGCGACCGCGCTGGAGTGGATCGCTGAAGGCAAAAGCCGCAACTGGAAGTACGAGTCGCAGGCCTGATGTCACGCTTTCAAACTGCCAGCGCCAAGTCTCTCGACATTAAGACTATGAGCAAACTCTCGGGTACGCTGCGACCTCTCGCTACACTGAAGATCCATGGCCACCGCTGCGCAACCTGAGCCAGAAGACCTACCTTCTGTCGAGCCGCTGGAACCCGCCGACGCCTTCCGCAAGGCGCTGAGCACCTGGTTCCGCAAGCATGCGCGGGAACTACCGTGGCGCGGCATCAGCAACCCCTACGCCACCTGGCTTTCCGAGATCATGCTGCAGCAGACGCGCGTGGCCACGGTGCTCGACCGCTACGTGCATTTCCTGTATCGATTCCCCACGATTGCCGCGTTGGCCGCTGCGCATGAGGATGAGGTGCTCGCCCTGTGGAGCGGCCTGGGCTACTACCGCCGTGCGCGCATGCTGCATCGCGGTGCACAATTTGTGCAGCGCGAGCTCAAAGGCGAGTTGCCCCGCACGTCGACGGAGTTGCGCACGCTGCCGGGTGTGGGCGAGTACACCGCCGCCGCCATCGCGTCGATTGCTTTTGGCGAATCCATTGCTGTGCTCGACGGCAATGTGGAGCGCGTGCTCCTGCGACTGCTCGGCCTTCCTGAGAGCAAAACGGCAACCACGCGCGCGTTGCTGCTGCGCACGGCCAACGACCTGGTTCCGCCTACGCCCAAACGCCGTGGCCAGGCCAACCCTGCCGGCGACCACAACCAGGCCATGATGGAACTCGGCGCCACCATTTGCCTGCCCAAAGCGCCGCTGTGTCTCCACTGCCCCGTGGTGGCGTTTTGCCGTACGCGCGGCGAGCACTCCACCGCCGCCCGCGCCAAGCTGCGCAGCCGCCGCATCGCCTGCCTGCTCGCCACACGCAAACGCGGTACCGCCACCGAAGTGCTGCTGGAGCGCCGCCCCGCGGAGGCCAGCCTGATGGCCGGCATGCTGGAGCTGCCGCCGCTGCCGCTCGATGCCGTGGAAGGCCGCGAGCCGGTATTGCGCGTGCGGCACAGCATCACCAACACCAACTACTACGTGGAGGTCTTCGCCGAGGGCGTAACCGGTGGCGGCCCCGCGTTGGACGAGTTCGCCCTTTCGGAGTTCGACCAGGCCGAGGCCACACCCGCGCTGTTTCCAGCGGAACTCGCAGCCGAAGATCCCGAGGCGCTGAACGAGGACGAGATCGTCTACACCGCGCAGCCGGGCGAGATCGGCCCGGGATTCAGTCTGCGCGCGCAGGTGCCTGCCAGCGATGACGATCTGCGCTGGTTGCCGACGCACAGGCTGCATAACAAGCCCATCACCGGCCTTACCCGCAAGGTGCTGCAGCGGCTGGGAGTCATGGGCATGGACGATGTCCTGATTGGTCCCCATCGCAACGGCTAGCTCGCCGCGGCGCCGCCTATACTGCTCTTTGCAAGCCCGGGTGAGTTCATTCGCCCAGGGGTCTGTTGGAGGAGAGCCGTTGCGCCTACGTTTGCCCCTTGCTGCCGCCGTGCTGGCAGTTGTTGCCCCTGCCGCGCACAGTCAACAACCCGCATCCGGCATGCCTTCAGCGCTGGCCAAGGCCGAAGCGGCCGTTAGCCCGGAGCGCATTCGCGAGACCGACCGCTTCATCTCGTCCGACACGTTTGAAGGCCGCTATCCCGGACTGCGTGGCGGCGAGCTCGCAGCCGACTACATCGCAAACCAGTTTGCGCTCGCGGGCCTGTACCCGGCAGGCGGTGACGGCGGCTACATGCAGCAGGTGAACTTCGTCGGCATGAAGGCCATCCCGCAGCAGACCAGCTTCACGCTCGCGCCAAACAGCAGTAGCCCGATCAAGCTCAGCTATGGCCAGGATTACACCGTAGCCAACCAGCAGCTGACGCCCACGGCGACCATCAACGCGCCCATCGTCTTTGTCGGCTATGGCGTCACGGCACCGGAGTTCAATTGGGACGACTATGCCGGCGTGGATGTGAAGGGCAAAGTCATCCTGTGCATTGTTGGCGACCCGCCGTCGGACGACCCAAAGTTCTTCGGCGGCAAGGCCCTGACGTACTACGGCCGCTGGACCTACAAGTTTGAGCAGGCGGCGCGTATGGGCGCGGTGGGCGCATTGATTATCCATCGCACAGACCTTGCGAGCTACGGCTGGAACGTCGTGCAAAACTCCAACACCTCAGAAAAGACGTTTCTGCGTGACGACGCCAACCCACGCCTCAAGGCCGCCAGCTGGATTCAACTCGACGTCGCGCGCAAAATCTTCGCAGCCGGCGGCATGGATCTCGACAAGGAGTTCACCGCGGCCGGTCAACGCGGCTTCAAGGCGGTTGAGCTTCCTGTGAAGCTCGAGGCAACGGTCACCAGCACCGTGCGCCCGTTCCAAAGCCCCAACGTCGTCGCCATGCTGCCCGGCGAAAGCGCGCTGGCGCACAAGCCTGACCAGGCTGTGCTGTACACCGCGCACTATGACCATCTGGGCATCGTCCCCGGCAAGAGCGGTGACAACATCTACAACGGCGCAGCCGACAACGGTACCGGCGTGGCCATGCTGTTAGAGATGGCCCGGCAGTGGAAGCAGGCTGTCGACAACGGCGTGACGTTGCCGCACTCGGTGATCTTTTCCGCGGTGACGGCGGAAGAGCAGGGCCTGCTTGGCTCTGAGTACCTGGGCCAGCATCCGCCCATCCCGGCCTCGCAGATTGCGCTCGACATCAACTACGACATGCTGCTTCCGCTTGGCGTGCAGCAGGAAGTGAACGTCAACGGCGCGCAACGCACCAGCTTCTACCCTGAGGTGCAGCAGACGGCCAAGCGCTTCGATCTGGCGATTGTGCCGGACCCGCGTCCAGAGGCCGGCTCCTACTATCGCTCGGACCACTTCTCGTTATCGCGCGTGGGCATTCCGGCGTTTTCCATCGATGCGGGCACGCTGTACGAAGGGCACGACCGCGCCTGGGGCCAAGCGCAGGAGAAGAGCTTCAACGATAACGACTACCACAACTTTTCCGACGAATTTAACCTCAAGTGGGACTTCCGCGGCGATGCCAGGCTGGTGCGTTTCGGCATGGATCTTGGCTGGCAGGCGATCACCGCGCCGACCACGATCCACTGGAACGCCGGGGATGAGTTTGAGGCCGCCCGCAAGGCCTTTGCCGGGCAGTAGCGCTTCGATCAGGGCATCAGCACCGTGAACCTGTGAGGCTCGCAGGTCTCACGGCTGCGAGGCCTGCCGATCGACCTGTGCCGTGGCCGGTGCGCTCGCATTGCCCTTGGCATCTACGGCGATCACCTCGTACCGGTAGCTCTTGCCGGGCTCTGCCGTGGCGTCGTGAAAGCCGGGCGTTTTTACCGGTGTGGTGTTCAGGGGCTGCGCCGCCCTATCGAGTTCGCCGGTTGCTTTCAGAGCTTGGCGGGTGACCATGTACCCGATGACGCGAGCATCGTCGACGGGCTGCCAGATCAGGTCCACCGCATAGCCTGGAGTTTCCGTCCCGGATGAGCTGCTTCCGGATGCAGGGGCAGCCGTGGCGTAGCCCAAAGCCGTCAGTTGCTGCGGCGTCGGCGGCGGGTACACGTCTCGCCATGCAATTTGCACCGGGTCGGATGGGGTGCTCTGCAGCACCAGGGTTCTTCCCCCCACGTGCGCCGTGGTTTGCCGCACAGCCTGGTAGGTATAGCGCTCCCCTTCAACCACGGTATTGTCAACGGTCCGCGTGTTGCCGGCGCCGCCCTGCGCGCCTGTCTGCAGAACAACGGTGCCAGGCGCTGCAGGGGGCGACGCGGTCTTCGCGCGGCCGGACTCCGGGTGTGTCTTGGTGTGCTGTTTGGACTTCACCGGTGCGGT
>CAXTRU010000020.1:0-5912 GCA_964246665.1 uncultured Acidobacteriaceae bacterium | reverse complement strand
GCTCGGGTGGCGGCGTCAGCGACGTACGCTTCAGCAGCACCTCACCTTTGTCCGCGGCGGGCGCCCACTGCAACAGAACACCGGCTCGTGAGCCGCTCGCCTCGAAGTGCAGTACAGGTGCTGGGGCCGCGCCCGCAGCCGTGTACACGGGATCGGACATGCCCGCCGAGCGGCCCGCGGTATTGCTTAGCGTGACGCGATATACCATCGGCCGTACGGCACCGCTGCAAAGATCGGGCGGCAGATGGTCGACCCACAACAGGCTGTCGCTCTGGGCGGCGCTGCCCGGCACCGAAAGCGTGCTCATCCGGTCCGGCAGTTGGACCGGCTTGCAAGGACCTCTTACGGTGTCCTGCCGGCACAGGCTGCCGTGGAGCACGGCGCCGGCGATCGATTGCCCGTCGGTGGTGCGGCGCGGCACGGAAAACCGCAGCTGGACCTCGTCCCCTGAGCGCAGCGCGGAAAGATCGCTCACCGGCTCCGGCAGATGGAGCGAAGGCGGCCGCGGAGAGCCGGGGCTGGCACACCCGACAACCACACCTGCAGCGCAGGCCAAACTGACGAGGGCCGGCCCACAGGCAGGCCGTCGCCGCAGAAGCAACATAGGGTGAGCGTAGCACCGGCGGTCGCGAGTTGGCCCGTTCGGGACACGACAGAAATAGCGCGATCTGGTGAAGCATCTTTTGCTCCTACTGCAACGTCTTTCGTGGTATCAAGCAGCCCGCGCTGCCCTGGAGACGCTTGTGCCGAAGCCACAGTCCTCTGAAGCCCGTACCCCCGTGAACGATCCGCCCAACGCGGAAGAGGTCGCCATGGCCGAGATGCGCCATGAACTGGGCGTTTTGCCCGATGCGCCCGAGGCCGACGACCGCGACACCATCGAGCCCGGCGGCATTGCCCCGGAGGTTGCGGAAGCCTTCATCGAAAACAAACGCATCGGCGACCGCATCAAGTTTCTGCGTCAGCGCAAGCAGATGGGCCTGGTTGAATTGGGGCGCCACACGGGTTTATCGGCCAGCTTCCTGTCGCAGCTCGAAACCGGCCGCGTGGTGCCCACACTGCGCAATCTGGCGCGCATCGCCATGGTCTTTTCCAAGGACATGAGCTACTTCTTTGAGCCGGAGCGGCCGGAGTTCTTCCGCATCCTGCGTGCGGATGAGCGCCAGCGCCTACCACAGAGCGGCGTCGACGATCCCGGCTACTATTTCGAAAGCCTGGGGCATGTGCCGCTGGACGGCGGGATCTCGCCGTACGTCGCCGAATTTTTGGAGGCCACCGACAAGCGCCAACCGCGCGCCCACGCCCACGCCGGCTCGGAGTTCCTGTATGTGCTCGCGGGCTGCCTGCGGCTGACCCATGAGGGCACCGCGGAGAACCTGGAACAGGGCGACGCTGTCTTCTTCCATGCCAATACGACGCATAGCTATGAACGCAGCGGCGACCGTGACTGCCAGGCCCTGATCATCACCTTGCAGGAGCACCCACGCGGGCATCACACCGGCTCACGTGTCCCCTCGCGCAACACCAAAAATCCGACCGCCGGCAATAAGCGGCGTCGCTAGCCGTCTGTCGCTAGCTGTCCTGTTAGCCGAGAAACATCTTTTCGACGTCCAGCCAATCGTTCACGCGGCGAAAGCCGCTGACGAAGGCGTTCGCCGGCGCGCTGAACAGGATGCCTTCGCCGTGAAAGCGGCGGAGCTGGCGTGGGTTGTCGTCGATCAGGAAGTCCCCCCGCAAGATGCCCTTGTCGCCGCAGAATACGATATGCGAGGGCCGGATGAAGGGGAAGTGCTCCTTCATCCATTGGAATTTTGCCGTAAAGCTCGTGGGCACTTCCATCGCTGCCGTGGCGATAAAGACCTCGTACTTTGCCTGTAGACGCTGCAGCACGCGTTGCGCGTTCGGCATCACTTCCAGATTCGCAAAAAAGTCGTCCGTGCGGATGTAGTGTTCTAGCCGCGACAGGCGTTCGGGCGGGACAGTGTCCCAGATCCACTTGCCATGGAGGTCGGCCATCGTGAGCGTTTCGTTGAAGTCGCGGTTATAGCGCAACAGGTGTTCGCCCAACGCATCCGCGATGACTTCATCCATGTCCACGCAGATGATCTTGCGCTCCGGCCCGGCGTGCTCGTTCGTGCTCAAGGTCGACTCCCTGATTGTGTACCTACCTGCGTGCCGCTCTGCGCTTCCCGCAAACGATCGCCCGCGGCCCACGGCTTGGGTGTGTCACGACGCGGATCCCAAAACAGCATGCGGCCACAAGTTTCGCAGAGGAAGATTTCATGGAGGTGATCGCGGCCGATCAGGTCCTGCCAGCGTTGCGGTCGAATGCCCATCTGGCAGGCGGAACACTTGCCCTGCGTGGCATTGCCGGTTGCTTCCGCAATTGCCGTGCCTTTTGCTTTGATGAGGCGATCATAGGTGTTGAGGCGGGATGGATCGATCTGCGCGCGTAGCTCTTTGCGCTGCTGCTCAATGCCCGCAATCGCGGCGGTGTTTTCTGCGGTCAGCGTGGCCGCTTGCCGGCGCTCGGCCGCGAGCCGATCTCCCGCGCTGCGCTCCTGGGCTTCGGCTGTGTTGAGATGCTGTTCCAAATTCTCGGTGCGCTCCATGGACGCGAGCTCTTCGTCTTCCAGCCTCGCCACGGTCGCTTGCCCAAAGCTGATCTCGTGCTCAAAGGCGGAAACCTGAGCGGCGCTGGTGGCCGCATCCAGCGAGCGGCGCAGGCGGTCCATCTTTGCGCGCAGGGAGGTCGCTTCGCTCGCTTGCCCGCGGCGCAGTTTTTCCTCTTCGGCCAGGGACGTGCGTACGGTCGCCACTGCCTTTTGCGCGGCGGCCAACGCCGTTTCTGCCTGCTTCACCCGGCGGGGCGCTTCGCCCAGCTCCGCGCGCAGCCGTGCCAGATCAAGATCCTGCGCCTGCAGCACGATCAGGTTCTCGAGTTCTGCGTTCATCGCGCTCCTTGGGATGTGTTTCCGGGCCGGCTGCCTGAAACGACGGCCGGCCGTTATCGCGGCACAGAGCAGAAGCCTAGCACTTTGTTGGACTTCGCGTCCGCTGCCTGGGACGCGAAAGAATCGGAGGAGGATTGTTGCCCCGGCAAACCGGATCCCGGCCATGGATTTCTGAATCCGCCGGCAACTTCCTAGAATCTGAGACGGGACACTCAGTATGGCTACCGCAACCGCAGACCTGCAAAGCACCACGACCGCCGTCGCAGCGCAGCCCTGGCGTCCGTCCGTGAACCCGTGGATCGTCGCCATGACGGTGACGCTGGCGACGTTTATGGAGGTGCTGGACTCGTCCATCGCCAACGTGGCGCTGCCGCACATCGCCGGCGGCCTGGGCGCCACCCAGGACGAAGCCACCTGGGTGCTGACGGCGTACCTGGTGGCCAACGCGGTTATCCTGCCCGCGGGTGCCTACATGACCACGTTCGTTGGGCGCAAAAAGTTCTACATGATCTGCGTGGCGCTGTTCGGCATCTCGTCCGCCATGTGCGGCCTGGCGCCCACGCTTCCCCTGCTGGTCTTCTTTCGCATCCTGCAGGGCGTCGGCGGCGGTGGTCTGGCGCCGAGTGAGCAGGCGATCCTGGCCGACACGTTTCCGCCGGAAAAACGCGGGCAGGCCTTCGCCATGTATGGCCTTGCCGTGGTCGTCGCGCCGGCCATTGGACCGACCCTGGGCGGCTACATCACGGACAACTTTGATTGGCGCTGGATTTTCTTTCTCAACGTGCCGATCTGTCTCCTCTCGCTCTTCTTAACGCACCGCATCGTCGAAGATCCGCCGTACGTGAAGAAGGAAGTCGCCGAGTCGCAAAAGGGCGGCATCCGGCTGGATCTGCTGGGGTTTGCGCTTGTGGGGCTTACCTTCGGGTCACTTGAGTTTGTGCTCGACAAGGGCCAGGAAGATGACTGGTTCGGCTCGCACGTGATCACGTTTTTTGTGGTGGTCATGATCACCGCGTTTGTCACGCTGATCTGGTGGGAGTTGAAGCAACTGCGTGAGGGCCATCGGCCGCTGCTGAACCTTACCCTGTTTACGCGGCGGTCCTTTGCGATCTCCTTCATCCTGATGTTTGTGCTGGGCTTTTCGCTCTATGGCACTACCATTTTGATCCCGCAGTTCGTGCAAACTTTGCTTGGCTATACGGCGGAGCTTGCCGGGCTGGTTCTTTCACCGGCCGGCTTCATGATGATGGCCATGATGCCCGTGGTGGGTTTTCTTTCCAGCAAAGTTGACCCGCGCAAACTGCTTGGCTACGGCTTCTTCATGCTGACCGCGAGCCTTGTTTACATGGCAAAGATCAACCTTGGCGTCAGCTATGGCGAACTGGTCTTTATGCGCATCTTCCAGGCGTCAGGCCTGGCCTTTCTGTTTATCCCGATCAACACGCTGGCCTATGTCGGGGTGAAGCAGACAGAGAACAATGACGTTTCCGGCCTGACGAATCTTGCGCGCAATATCGGCGGCTCATGCGGTACGGCGTTCATGGCGACGCTGCTGGTGCGGCGCTCGCAGGCGCACGAAAACTCAATGATCCGCAATCTCACGCCCGGCAATCAAAGCTACAGTGACCGCATCACGGCCCTGTCCGGAATGTTCAAGGCGGGCAACGGCACAGGTGTCACCGGCGGCGCGTCCGAGGGCGCCATTCACCAGGCGCAAGGCATGCTGTACAACCAGCTGCATGCGCAGGCAGCGACCCTGGCGTACGTCGACATCATTCGCTACCTGACAATTTTCTGCGCGCTGATGCTTCCGCTCTTGTTCTTTATCCCGCGGCCGCCGAAGAACGCCGCCGCCAGCGCCGGCCACTAAGCTGCCCGCTCACCTCTGTCCATCCAGCAGCTGTCGGAGCTGAAGGGCGTTGCCGAGCGCGTGGCCCTGGGCAGTGTTGTCGAAGATGACCCAGGTCTCCGCCGTGCCGGCGGCGATGTCACCAGCGAGCGCTTGCAAAGACTCCTCGTTATAGGGTGACCAGTACGTCCTTGGCGCGCCATGCAGCCGATGGTAGCGCAGATTTGGCGAGCCGCCGGGTTTGGCGGCAGCGGGCGAGCCTTTGGGCGGATCGGCCATCGCGCGTGCCACGTCAAAGCCGCGCAGCATGCGATCTACGTCCACGGAAAACCACGACGCGTGACGCGGCTCCAGCGCAACCTGCGCGGGGTAGACCTCGCGCAACGTCGTGAAGAACTCATGCGCGATGCCTTCCTCCCAGGCGAGCTTCGGCGGCAGCTGTACCAGCACGGGGCCAAGCTTCTCTCCAATGGGTGCAAGCGCAGCAAAGAAAGCCACCAACTCCGCACCGCAGTTGCGTAGCTTCTTGTCGTGCGTGATTGCCTTCGGCATCTTGAAGGCGAAGCGGAAGTGCGACGGCGTGACCGCGACCCATCGGGCCAGAGTCGTCGCGCGTGGCAGCCGGTAGAACGTGGAGTTGATCTCCACGCCGGTGAGCGCCTGCGCATAGCGCTGAAGGTGCGAGCCTTCCGCGGTGAGCTTCTCGGCGTGTGCAGAAGGAATCGTCCATCCAGCGGTGCCGATGTGAATGTGATATGTAGGCTTCATCATCGGCAGCGCAGCGACGAGGGGCGGCGAGCCATCACCCGCCTCTCGTCCACTGACTAAGGCAGGTAGGGAACCGACGTCGGGAACGGATTGCGCTCGCTGAACTGTGCCTGGTGCCAGTACGGATAGGCTGCCTGCACCTCGCTTGCTTTGTCCAGCTTGACGACCTGCTCCGGCGTCAGCGCCCAGCCCACCGCGGCGAGGTTGGCTTTGAGTTGCTCCTCATTGCGCGCGCCGATGATGACGGTGGAGACCGTGGGCCGGCGCAGCAACCAGTTCAGCGCGATTTGCGGCACCGTTTTGCTGGTCTCCGCGGCCACTTCGTCCAGTGCGTCGACGAC
>CAXTRU010000019.1:8451-19909 GCA_964246665.1 uncultured Acidobacteriaceae bacterium | reverse complement strand
GCCCTTGACGTAGCGAACGTCGTCGGCGGTCTGCACGAAGCTGACCGCGACGGTGTCGCACTTCTGCTCGATCGCAAACTCGAGGTCGACCTCGTCCTTTTCGGTCAGCGAGGGCACCTTGATGGCGACGCCGGGCAGGTTGATGCCCTTCTTCTCGCCCAGGTAGCCGCCATTGACGATCTCGGTGACGACATCAGCGCCTTGCAGCTCAAGGACGCGCAGCTCGATGAGGCCGTCGGAGAGCAGAATCTGGTCGCCGGGCCTGAGATTTTCCGCGAGGGTGGTGAAGACGGTGGACACGCGCTCGGCGGTGCCTTCGACGCGCTCCGGCGTGATGGTCAGGCGCTTGCCGGCCTCCAGCATGACGGGCTTGCCGCCGAGGAGCGTGCCGGTGCGGATCTTGGGGCCTTGGAGGTCGGCGAGGATGCAGATCGGCTTCTTTTCTTCGCGGGCGACCTTGCGCACCATGGCGATCAGCTCGGCTTTTTGCTCATGCGAGCCATGTGAAAAGTTCAGGCGCGCCACGTCCAGCCCTGCTTTGACGAGTCGCCGGAAGACCTCTTCCGTGCCCGATGCGGGTCCCAGGGTCGCTACGATCTTTGCCCGCCGCACTGTCTTTCCTGTGCTCCAACTGCTGTCCGAACCGCTCATCCACACTCGCCGTCGGCTCAAAGCTTGAGCCAGTCCGAGGAGCCCGCGCCGATCTCAGGGTCATTCTATGCGAGAGCGTGGTGATTTGGAGGGCACACTCGCTTGCGGCACCATATTCCCGGCATGTGGATGGGCGCTGACGCGGCTCACTCCCCGCGCCAACGCCATCCAGGCATCTTCCATAGCGCGGCGTGGATCTCCGGGTCGCGGTGCGGTTTGGCAATCTGCGCGTTGAACTCCGAGCCGATCAGTACACAAAGCGCGATGATGTAAAGCCACGCCATCAACGCAATCGCCGCACCGAGCGACCCGTACACGCGGGTGTAGTTGGCAAAGCGCGTCACGTAAAAGCCGAACAGCAGCGTGGCGACGAACCACAGCGCCGTGGCCAGTGCGGCGCCGGGCAGGCTGGCGCGCCAGGTCCAACCCTTGCGCAGCACGTTCCAGGGCTCGCGCACCCAAGGCTGCAGGCGCGTGCGCACATCCAGCGTCAGATCGGTGCCGAGGTGGTAGATGAGGCCGATCAGGGCTGTGCTGCCGGCCAGCGCCGTCACCCAGCGCAAAATCAGCGTGATGGTGCTGAAGGTCGGCTTCAGCTCCGGGGGCAAATCGCGCGCCAACCAGTGCGTCAACGCGTTGCCGAACACCACCAGCGCGCTCGTCAAGGTCATGGGCACCAGCGAAAGCGGCACCAGCGCCAGGGCGCGTCCACGACGACGCCAGAAGCTGCCCCGAATCAGCGGCAGATCGTGCGCGCGGCGGAAGCCTTCCATCAGGGTAGACATCACATTGGCCGCACCGAACAGACTGACGATCAACGAGCCAAGCAGCGCGCCCGCGGTCTGCGATTTATGCGTGACGGAAAAATAGCCCTCAAGCAAGGGGACGACGTTGGAGGGCAAAACGCGAATGAAGAAGACGCCCACCTGCGAGCGGAAGGGGAGATCTTCGGGCAGTAAACCGATCACCGCCGCGGCCACGATCAGCGCGGGAAACAGCGCGACCATGGCCGAATAGGCCGCCGCCTGCGCCACGGTCAGGCTGTCGTGCTCCGCGGCCGCTATGGCGGACCGCCGCAGCAGGAGAAAGAAGCCAGCGACGCGCTGGGCGGGAACAAGGCAGACGTTCTCAAACAGACCCGAAACCGCGGTCGCTGTGCGCATGGTTGGGCTCTCGTCAAAGCTCCGGGCCGGGTACCGCCTACTGCTTCCACTTGTTCAGAAACTGCGTCAGGTCCGTGGGCTGCATGTGGCGCATGTCGGAGAACTCTTTGTTCTGCGCGTAGAGCAGCTTGCCGTGCTCATCCAGCACCGCCAGCGCGGGCACGCCCTGCACTGGGACACCGTACTTGTGCGCGATGTCCAGGTTGGCGTCCTCACGGCCGATGTTGACGTTGACGCGGATAAAGTACTTGCTCAGCAACTCGCGGTTGGGGTCCTGGTTGAAGTAGATGTTCAATACCTGGCAGTCCGGGCACCAGTCGCCGCCGAAGTCCAGGATGATGCGCTTATGGGTTTGGCGCGCTTCCACCAGCGCTGTTTGCACATCGCTCTGGGCCTGGCTGATCTCCGGGTAGATATGCGCGTGCGGGTAGGGCGGTCCGGTAACCTGGGCGACGGCAGAAAGGCTCAACGTGCCAGCGAGCAGTAGCGCGGAAGTCGCGTGCGTGAAGTTGCGAAATCGATTCCGAAGTCGGTTCATGGATTGCCTCGATTCAGGGCGGGCCTGGCCCACACCCATCATGGGGCAAAGATGCGCGGCAGGCAATTTCGATTCTTGATGCCAGCGCAAAGCCGCTGACGCGCATCGCTGCAGCCGGTCACCCGCATCAGATACGGGCATGGCGTCGGAACAGGGAAAACAAGACAACGCAAACTTCGGGACGGTTGTGATTATGGCAGCCGTTGCCATTCTTGTGATCATCATCGGGGCCATGTCGCTTGTGAGTTGGCGAGCCCACAAAAAGCTGAAGCCGCCCTACGACAAGCACCCAGTCTCTCAGCTAGTCCTAACGGCGCCGGTTCTGCGAACAGCCTGAACTGCTGCCTGGCGTTTACGGCTGCGGCTTGGGCGCGCCCGCATAGTAGCCGATGCGCGTTTGCACATCGAACTTTTTCCCGGCTGGATTGGTGAGCGTTAGCTCGAGCGGATGAAAGCCTGCGCTGGCCGCTTCGAAGCCAGGCGTAAAGCCGATCCGGTACTGGGCGCGCAGTTCGTCGCCGATCTGCTTGTAGATGTCATCGACAGAGCCCTTCCCTTTCACCTCGAACATGCGGCCGCCGGTTTCCGTGCAGATGCGCGTCAGGATCTTTTTGCCGTCAGGATCGCGATAGGTTCCTGGGTCGGAGCTACCGCCAGTGGTGGGCGGATAGCCATAGGGGTTATAGCCACCGTAGCCCCGATTTTGTTGCCAATCGTGGTAGTCCTCGTGGCCCTTGTAGTAGATGGCATAGACCACCGTGTCGGCGCGTTGTGCGGCCTCGATGGCCTCGGTCAGCGACTCCTTGCTGTGCCGGTCGACGCCGTCGGTGAGCACGATGACCGCGCGGCGCCCCTTCTGCTTGGCCAGCAGATCGTCTGACGCGAGAAAGATCGAGTCGTAAAGCACCGTGCCGCTTGAGGCGCGGTCGCCATGGCCATAGCCGCCACCGTTGTTGCCACCGCCGTTGTTGCCGCCGGGATAGCCGCTGCGCCGGCCATACGGGCCATAGCCGCCGTTGTTACCGTTTGGATTGTTGTTGCCTGGGTTATTATTTGGGCTGTTGTTGCCGCCATTGTTGGAAGGGTCGGCGGGCTTGGTGGACGCGTCCTCGTCGGCAGAGCCGGGCGCTTGTGTGCCGACCTCCTTGAGGCCCGCGGCCAACAGCGGGTGCGAGTCGGTGACGTCCTGCAGCAGCTCCGCGGCGTGCGCAAACTGCAGCACAAACGCTTTATCCGCCGGGCGATTCGGGCCGGCCGGTCGTAGAAATGTGCCGAGGAACTTTTGGCTGGCCTTTTGCTCATCGTCAAGGACATTGACCTGCGAGCGGCTGGTGTCGACCAACAGGCCGACGGTGAGCGGCACGTCCGCGTCGCGGTCGAAGTAGCGGATGGTCTGCGGCTTGCCGTCGACGGTGACCGCGAAGTCGTTCTGCGTCAGCGTGGTGACCAGGCCTTTTTTGTCGTAGACCACGGCCGGCACGATGACCAGCTTGGCCTCAACCGAGAGCGTGGACGCAGCCTTGTCCGCACTGGCGGGCTTGGCTCCCTGTGCGTGGGAGAACGTAGCGTACAGCGGAACAACGGCGGCCAGAAGGGCCGTGGCCGGCAACCGGCTTGGGAAGCTGTGAGGCATACACGGTAATGGACGGGGCGGACGCAGCGAAGTTGCGGGTGGGTTGGTGGCGTGCACACTGCAGATCTCTCCACTACGCTTGCACCCCAGCGAGCAAGCTCGCCGGGAACCCCGCTTCGCTCCGGTCGAGAGGACGGGTGGTAGGGGCGAGGACGCTTCGGTCAAGAGGACCAATGCTAAAGGCGGTTACGCGTCGTCGAGGGGACGGGTGATAGGGGTGTAAACGCTTCGGTCGAGAAAACCAAGGTTAAGGGCGTGCACACTTCGGTCGAGACGACGTGTTCTGGGCGGCGTGGGGAGAGTGGAGGCTACCCTTCGACGCCTTGGAGCACCACCGGGTCGGGCTGTTCGGTGCCGAAGACGCCTTCCCACCGGGCGACCACGGCACTTGCCAGGCAGTTACCGACGACGTTGACGGCGGTGCGTGCCATGTCCATCAGCGCATCGATGCCGAGGATGACGAAGATGGGCTCGGTGGGCAGGTGAAAGGTGCTGGCCGTGGCGAGGAGGACGACGAGGGTGGCGCGAGGGACGCCGGCGACACCCTTGCTGGTGAGCACAAGCGTGGCCATCATGAGTAGCTGCTGCCCGATGGACAGGTGCACATTGGCGGCCTGTGCGACGAAGATGCTGGCCACTGCGAGGTAGAGCGTGGAGCCGTCGAGGTTAAAGCTGTAGCCGGCGGGGATGACGAAGGCGACAACGCGACGGGGCACGCCGAGCGCCTCCATGGCCTCCATGGCGCGGGGCAGCGCGGCCTCGCTGGTGCTGGTGGCGAAGGCTACGGTGGCAGGCTCGGCAACCGCGGCGAGGAAGCGTGCGACCGGCACGCGGAACAGCAGCGCCGCAGGCAGAAGCACCAAGACGCCGAACAGTGCGAGCGCGCCGTAGAGCGTGAGGAGCAGCTTGCCGAGGTTGACCAGCACGCCGAGCCCCATGTGGCCCACCGTGTACGCCATGGCCGCGCCCACGCCGATCGGGGCGAAGTACATGACGACGTTGGTGAAGCGGAACATGACCTCGGCGAGCGATTCGCAGAGGCGCAGTACGGGGCCGCGCTTGCTCTCGCTCAAGGTGGCAAGCGCGACGCCGAAGAACACAGCGAACACCGCGACCTGGAGGATTTGGCCTTCGGCAACAGACTTGGCGAGGTTTTCCGGGAAGATGTGGAGCAGGAAGTCGTCCCAGTGTACGGGGCCGGTGGTCGTGGCAGGCGCGCTGCTGGCCGCGGTCTGCGCCATTGGGATCGCGAGGCCGACGCCGGCTTTACTGATGTTGATGGCCAGCAGGCCGATGATCAGCGCCAGCGTGGTGACGACTTCAAAGTAGATGAGCGCCTTGATGCCGATGCGGCCGACGCCCTTTAAGTCGCCGTGGCCGGCGATGCCGACCACCAGCGTGGCCAGGATCAGCGGGGCGACGATGGTCTTGATCAGGCGCAGGAAGATGTCGGAAAACACCCGTGCCTGAGCCGCAGCGTGCGGTGCGTCGAAGCCGAACTCCGCGCCCGCGACCATGGCCACGAAGATCCACGGCGTAAGGCTGCGCCGACGCACCGCCATGAGCGCAAGGGACACGATGCCGCTCCAACGAAAGGCCGCAGCCAAAGCGAGATAAATGGGTTGTCCGGGAACGAATGCTTTGTGTAGAAACGCGTGCACGCCTGCGCCGAGCGCAAGGCACACCCCTGCGGGAAGCAGCCACAGAAGTTCCAGGGGGCGTTGACGTTCGGTCACTCCGCGCAGCATACCAGTGTGGGCGGGCGCCGGCGTCCCTGCCCCGTTTGCGGGAGAGCGCACCGGCGCGGGTCAGTGACAGACTGGGTGGGCCGACTTGAAGGCTGGGACGTTCCAAAGGGCATTCCGAGGACAGACAAGTTTCGCCCTGAAAAGCGAAACGCCTCGGGGTTGTGGCCCCGAGGCGATCCTTCAAGGAGGTACGGCCCCTGCGACTAGTAAGAGTCAGATGGGGAAAGCTGCTGATTGAGCTGCCGGAAGAGTTGGTGCTCTTCCTTCTGCTCCGCTCTTTCCTGGTGCTTCATCACTGGAGCATCTGACGTTGGCAACAAATCCCTGGATGCTCCCAGCGTCCAGGGCGTTTCCAAACGCTGTACACAGCATACTTGCCGTAGACGAGGTGCTGTCAACGAAAAAGGTACGTGCCTACATCTTTCGCATCACATGGGCGTATGCTTCCGCGCATGTCCGACCCCGTCGCCGATTCGCAGCGCAACACGCCCGGCCACCACGCCTCGCCCGACCGCCTGGTCCACCTGCCGCGCCTGCTGGCTGCGTTTTACGCCTTTCATCCCGACGCGGCGAACCCGGCGGAGCGCGTCAGCTTTGGGACCAGCGGCCACCGCGGATCGTCCCTGAATACGGCCTTCAACGAGGACCACATCCTTGCGATCACGCAGGCGATTTGTGAGTTTCGCGTGAACGAGCACACCACCGGGCCACTGTTTCTGGCGCAGGACACGCATGCGCTCTCCGAGCCGGCGTTTGTGGCGGCGCTGGAGGTGCTGGCAGCCAACGACGTCCATGTGCTCATCGACAAGGACCTGGGCTACACGCCCACGCCGGCGCTGTCACACGCCATCCTGACGCACAACGCAAACAACAAGCTGCACCGCGCCGATGGCATTGTTATCACGCCCTCGCACAATCCACCCGAGGATGGCGGCTTTAAGAACAACCCGCCCACCGGCGGGCCGGCAGATACGTCTGCGACGAAGTGGATCCAGGACCGTGCGAATGCCTTGATCGCTGCGAAGCTTGCCGGTGTGAAGCGTATGCCGTTTAAGCAGGCGCTTGAGGTTGAGACTACGCAGCGGCATGATTTTATCGACGCGTATGTGTCTGACCTGCGCAACGTAATCGACTTTAACGTGCTGCGCGGCACGACGCTGAAGCTGGCCGTGGATCCGTTGGGCGGCGCGGGCGTTCACTACTGGCCGCGCATTGCCGAGCAGTACAAACTGCCGCTGGAGATCCTGAACCCCTACGTCGATCCGACGTTCCGCTTCATGACGCTGGATTGGGATGGGCGCATTCGCATGGACTGCTCGTCGCCGTACGCGATGGCCAGCATGATCGCGAACAAAGATTTGTACGACGTGGCCTGGGGCTGCGACACCGACCATGATCGGCATGGCATTGTGACGAAGTCTTCTGGCTTGCTCAACCCAAATCACTATCTTGCGGTGTGCATTCATTATCTGTTTACGCACCGGCCGGAGTGGAGCGCGGAGGTGGGCATTGGCAAGACGCTGGTGTCGTCGTCCATGGTTGATCGCGTGACCAATGGCCTTGGCCGCCGGCTGCTGGAAGTGCCGGTTGGCTTCAAGTGGTTCGTCAATGGTTTGATCGATGGCACGCTGGGCTTTGTGGGCGAGGAGTCTGCCGGGGCCAGCTTTCTGCGCCGGGACGGTGGCGTGTGGTCAACCGACAAGGACGGCCTGATTTGCGGGTTGTTGGCAGCCGAGATGATCGCGGCGACGGGCAAGGATCCGGGTGAGCTTTACGGCGAGCTCACGGCAAAGTACGGCTCGCCGGTGTACCAGCGCATCGACGCCGCGTGCAGCAAGGAGGACAAAGCCAAGCTGGCCAAGTTGTCTCCCGCGCAGGTTTCAGCCAAGGAGCTCGCAGGCGATCCGATCACCGCGATTCTGACTGAGGCGCCCGGCAATGGTGCAGCGATCGGCGGATTGAAGGTGACCACGGCGAATGGCTGGTTTGCTGCGCGGCCTTCCGGCACGGAGGATGTGTACAAGATTTACGCGGAAAGCTTCGAGGGTGAGGAGCAGCTGAAGCGCATCCAGGAGGAAGCCAAGGCGCTGGTGTCAGCGGCTTTGGCCGGATGATTCCAGGAACTCCTTTATTGAGGCGGAGATGACATGAGGACTGTTGAGATCCCTGATGACGTGTACCAGCAGGCATCGGCCCTGGCTGACCGTGACCACGTCTCTGTTGACCGCGTCGTGGCAGCTCTGGTGCGTGACGGCGTGAACGAATGGTCCAGGCTTGAGGCTCGAGCCGCGCGTGGATCATTGGCCAAGTTTCAGTCCGTACTCGACAAAGTCGGCAACGCCGCCCCGCAACCCGGGGACGAGCTGGAATCCTGCAAACACAATCTGCAACCGCGGGATTGACACCTACATCTACTCTCCGTAGGCTGAGAGCACTGATGAAGCACACCCGCACCGCCGCCGCCCTTTGTTGCATGTGTTGTCGCATGCCGCGCTGTTGCGCCGGTGCCGATCTGCTCTAAGCGAGACCCTCCTCAGCTACTCGCACTAGAGGCTTTCCCAAGCACCCACGCAACGGCTCACCCGAGCACAGCGTGGGTTTTCTGCTTCTGGCCCACGCTTCCCTTCTCACAACCGGACTTTCGAACTCCGCACCCGGGAGATGGCATGGCAACACCGATCCGCACCCAAGTAGCGACTGCTGAGACAACACACAACAAGCTGGGCTTCAACGCCGATGCCGCCGCGATCGCCATTGCGCTGGCTCTGGCAGCCTTGATCCGGCTCAACATCATTCATCACATTGGCTGGTAGCCAAAACCTTTGTCCAGCCAGACGCTTCCACGACCTTTGACCGCCCCGGAACTGCTGCGGGTGTCGCGTTCGCGACAGCTGTTTACGCTGCTGCCGGGGACCGCGCTGCTGTTTGGCATCGGGTTGGCGGGTAAAGGGCTGGAGAGTTTCTGTGCGTGGTTGCGTTCTGCACATGGCATCCCCGCGCCTCATGTGGAGTACGTCCTTTGGGCGATCCTGCTTGGCTTGCTGATCTCCAATGTTGCTACCGTGCCGCGCATCTTCCGTCCTGGCATCGCCACGTATGAGTTGTGGCTGAAGCTCGGCATTGTGCTTGTGGGCGCGAAGTTTTTGTTTGCGGATATGCTGCATCTCGGCGGCTTGTCGCTGGTGCTGGTGTTTGTGGAGCTGGCGCTGTCGCTGACCGTGATGACGCTGCTGGGCAAGCTGTTTCGCTTGCCGCCGAAGCTCACGTCGTTGCTGGCGATTGGCAGTTCCATCTGCGGTGTTACGGCGATTATGGCGGCGCAGGGTGCGATCGATCCTGACGAGGAAGACACGTCCACTGCGATTGCCGCCATTCTGACGCTGGGCGCCCTTGCGCTGTTTACCTTTCCGGCGATTGGCCATGCGCTGCACATGGGGCAGCAATCGTACGGCATTTGGACCGGTCTTGCCGTGGACAACACGGCTGAGGCCACAGTGACGGGCGCGCTGTATGGTGACGAAGCCGGGCGCTTTGCGGTGCTTGCCAAGACGGCGCGTTCTGCTTTTATTGGCTTTGTGGTGCTGGGCTACGCGGTCTACTGGGCTTCGCGCGGGCAGGCCAATCGCGTGGAGCGCAAGGCGTTGTTTCTGTGGCAGAAGTTTCCGAAGTTCATTCTTGGCTTCGTTGCGATCTCGGTGCTGGCGACTGCGGGCTTCTTCAGCAAAAGCCAGCTGGTGTCGTTGTCGAACCTGTCGAAGTGGGCGTTTTTGCCGGCGTTTGCGGGTGTGGGTTTGCGCACACAACTGCGTGATCTGGTGAACCAGGGATGGCGGCCCATTCTTGTCGGCGTACTTGGTGAGATCTTTATCGCGCTGGTGACGCTGGGGCTGGTGTTTGGTGCGGTGCACCTTGGCGGTATGCGATGAGTTGCAACAAAGGGACTTGTTGTCGCCGCTGTTGTTGTTGCCGCTAGCCGCTTAGGCCCTTGCGCACCGCTGTGCACTTCTTCCTTTCCCCGAATTCACGCCACACACGCCACGCGTGTGTTTGCACGATCTTTCAGGAGACCGATGCTTCCCGTTTCGCTTGCCCTCCTTCGTCGATCCGTTTTGCGCTTTGCTTTTGCTTCCGGGCTCAGTGGTGCGTGCGCGCTCAGCCTGCAACCGCTTGCGTTTGCGCAGGTGGTTGGCGGCACCATCAGTGGAACAATCGCTGATCCAACCGGCGCCGTTGTGCCGGGCGCAAAGGTCACCGTGCACAACAGCGATACCGGCACCGAGCGTGCACTGACAACTGACAACGGTGGCCGCTTCAGTGCGCCGTCGATCCCGGTGGGCGCATACGTCGTGACGGTGCAGGCGCAAGGCTTTGCTCCACTTACGCGCAAAGGACTGCAGTTGACCGTCGGGCAGTCCTTGGAGTTGCCGCTAAAGCTTGCCGTGTCCGGCAATGAGGTCGTGACGGTACAAGAAGGCGCTGCCACGGTGAACACGTCGACCGAACAGACGGCAGGCCTGGTGGATGCGCGGCAGATCAAAGAGCTTCCGCTGAATGGCCGCTCGTATGACCAGCTCATCACGCTCAATCCGGGCGCGGTGAACTACTCGCAGCAGCGGTCGGGTGGTGTGGGCACGTCGAATTCATCGGTGGGCAACATGTTTGCGGTCGCGGGGCGCAGGCCGCAGGACAACTTGTTTCTGCTGAATGGCGTGGAGTACACAGGCGCTTCGCTGATCAACAATACGCCCGGCGGCACCAGCGGCCAGTTGCTGGGCATCGATGGTGTGCGCGAGTTCAATGTGGTGTCGGACAGCTACTCCGCCGCGTACGGCAAACGTGAAGGCGCGCAGATCTCCATTGTGACGGCGAGCGGCACCAACCAGGTGCACGGCTCCGCGTATGAGTTTCTGCGCAACAGCTATTTCGACGCGCGCAACTACTTTGACCAGGCGCGTATTCCTGAGTTTCAGCGCAACGACTTCGGCGGCTCCTTGGGCGGACCGCTGCGTCGGAACAAGCTGTTCCTGTTTGGCAACTACGAGGGCTACCGGCAGAATCTCGGTATCAGCGATGTGACGCTTGTGCCGGACAACCAGGCCCGGCAAGGCTTTCTGCCCAACAGCGCCGGTGTGGAAACCAAGGTGACGCTGGCGCCTTCAGTGGTGCCGCTGCTGAACCTGTGGCCCGTGCAAAATGGGCCGGAGCTGTACGCCACCAACGCGCAGGGACAAAGCGTACCCACCGGCATTGCAGAGGCCTTCAGCTCGCCCGCGCAGCACATTCGCGAGGACTTCGGGACGACGCGCTTTGACGCCAACCTTACGCCAAACGACCTGTTTTTTGCGGCGTACACGGTGGACGACTCCGCCGCGCACACGCCCACGCAGGACCCTTATTCACTAATCGACGAGTACCTGCGTGAACAGGTGTTGAGCGCGCAGGAGCAGCATGTGTTTTCACCGCGACTGCTGAACACGGTGCGCTTTGGGTACTCGCGGGCGAGCTTTTTGTTCCTGGGCTCCGTGCCGGCGGAGGTGCAGGCAAACACCGCGACGTTCATCCCCGGCAAGCCTACCGGAGCCGTGGTGATTGCTGGTTCTACCGCGTCCAATGGCGCTTCACAGATCACCACCGCGGGCGCGAACACCGGCGCGAATAACGCAATCGCGCGCAACATCTTCACCTTTGACGACCACGTCTTCTACACCGCTGGCAAGCACCAGAT
>CAXTRU010000019.1:0-8441 GCA_964246665.1 uncultured Acidobacteriaceae bacterium | reverse complement strand
GCTGGCGTGTGGTTGCAGCGACTTCAATCCAACGACAATCTTGCGCAGAACCAGTATGGCCAGGCGTCGTTCGCGTCGCTGCAAACTTTTCTTGCCGGGACCATTAAAACGTTCACCGTGGTGCCCCAACCTTCAGAGCTTGCATGGCGTTCGCTATTCACTGCGGCCTATCTGGAAGACACTTGGCACATCACACCGCGTCTTGAGGTGCGTGGCGGGTTTCGCTCAGAAGACACTACGGGGTGGAACGAGGCGCACGGCCATGCGGGTGTCTACACGTTCACCAATGGCGTGATCAACACGAACCCAATTACCTCCAGCAATGGCCTGCTGACCAATCGTGCGCTGTGGCTTCCGGAGCCGCGTCTTGGCCTTGCCTGGAACGTATTTGGCGATGGCACGACGAGTTTGCGTGGCAGTGTGGGCCTGCATCACTCGTTGCTGGACAACCTGGATTATCGTTTCGACCAGGCGGCGCCGTTCAACACGACGTTGAGCTACAGCAACACCACTGTCGCCGCGCCGACGACGGGAACATCGAGCATTTCGCCTTCAACCGTGCAGCCCGACATGAGCACGCCGGCCGTGCTGGCGTACACGGTGCGGCTGGAGCAGCAGTTGGCGCACTCGACGTCGTTGACCATCGGCTACATTGGCTCGCACGCGTATCACCAGATCCTTTCCGGCGACCTGAACGAACCCGCTTACGTGATCTGCCCTGCGACGGCGTGCCCCGCAGGCCTGGCGCCAGGCACGGTGTTCTACCCCAGCGCTACCAAGGCCAATCCCGCGCTGGCCAACACGACGTCGTGGTTCTCCGGTGGCTCAGCAAACTACAACGGGCTTCTGGTAGACGTGCGGCATGACCTGTATCGCGGGTTGCAGATGCGCGCGAACTACACGTGGTCAAGGAATCTGGATGATGGGTCGGCGTGGAATACATCCGTTTCAGCCAACACGCCGGCGTTTGTTGAGGTCCCTGGCCTGCCGCACCTGGATTATGGTCCCGCGGCTACGGACGTGCGGCAGTTGTTCAATGTGAACGGCACGTATGATCTTCCATTTGGCCATGGGCAGGCCTTCTTTACGCACACGGGCGCACTGGCTAGCCGACTTATTTCCGGTTGGCAGCTAGCCACTATTGCTAACCTGCAGACGGGCTTTCCCTTCAGCCCGCAACTTGGTTACAACCCCACCAACTCCGGCGATACGCGCAACCCGGTGCGGCCGGATGTGAACCCCAACTTCCGCGGTAGCGTGTACACGCAGGGTTCCACGGCCGCACGTGCGACGCGGTTCTTCAACCCGAGTGCCTTTCAGCCACCGGTGAGCGGGGCGGTCGGCAACACGCGACGCGACACGTTGACCGGGCCTGGCTATGCGGACTGGGATGTGTCGTTGTTGAAGTCAACGCAGATTGCCGAGGCCGCACGCCTGCAGTTTCGCGCGGAGATCTTCAATGTGCTGAACCACACCAACCTGGGCACGCCCAATGAGGTCGTGTACACGTCGGCGACGCAGCAGAGTCCTACTGCCGGTGTCGTGACCGCGACGACAGGCACAAGCCGGCAGATTCAGCTCGGGTTGAAGCTTTTGTTTTAGAACGAAGTTTGTTGCAGAAAAGCGATAGGCTGGCTCTGGCGCCAGCCTCTTTCTACGTTGGTTGCCCCCCAGGGATTCGAACCCCGATTGATCGGTTCAGAGCCGACTGTCCTACCATTGAACGAGGGGGCAACAGCTTAAAAGAAAGTGGCGGTCGGAGCCCTGGCGGGGTAGCGGGCAACATCGACCACCTTTCAGAGAATACAGCCGGCTCCCCCTTCGGTCAACCCCACGGCGCTACTCTTCGCGCAGAACTTCCAGCGGCTTTTGGCCCAGCACACGATGGCTTGCGAGCCACCCACAAGCGATAGTCAGCAGCCCTGCCCCAAGCCACGCAAGCAGCGTGAACAACGGCTGAAAATGGTAATCAAAATGCAACGCGCGCTTGAGCAACAACCGCGAAACGATGTTGGCGAACAAGAGCCCGACGGCACCGGCGATGAGTCCCAGTGTGGCGAACTCAATGGAGAAGATGGTGGCGATGCGTGGACGTGTTGCGCCGAGCGTTTTCAGCACAACCACCTCGCGAATGCGACGGTAGCGCGTGCCCGCGATGGCGCTGGCGAGGATCACAATGCCTGCAAACACCGAGAACGCCGCGAGGAACTGAATGACGTAGACGATCTGCAACACGGCCTGTCGCACCGTTTCCACCGTTGCCGCAACATCGATCACCGTGATCGACGGAAAGCGTTCATACAGTGCGCGGCGGACGGCCGACGTTGCCCCTGGCTGCGCGTGCACGCCGCCATACCAGACCGCCGGCAAGTTGTGCAGCACAGGCTCCGGCAGCACAAAACCAGCGCGTGAGTAGGCGTGCTGTGAGTCGGCTTCGAAGAGGGCTATGACGGTCGTGGTGAACTCTTTGCCCTGCGCGGAAAAGCCTACCTTGGCGCCAGTGTTGAGGCCGAGATACTTAGCCTCCTCACGATCCATCGCAAGCATTGGCTGCTTTGCGGAATCAGCTGCCTGCGCGGCTGTCCACCACTTGCCTTCGACGACGCGATCGCCGGCAGGCGGCTTGTCCGGCGTCAGTGCATAAGTAAGGTTGACTGTGCCCACGGCATGACGACGCATGTGCGGCAGCTTCAGGTCGGCGTACGCTGTGCCATTCACCGTGGTGATGCGCGCGCCGATGACGGGCAGGATCTCCGGCGCACCCTGCACCTGTGGTTGGTGGGTCAGCAACGTGCGCACCGCTTCCACTTCGTCCGGGCTGATGTCGATCATGAACAGGTTCGGCAACTGGCTCAGCGAGTTCGCCGAGATCTCACTGACCACAGCGTGCTGCACGGTGTACACCGTGGCAATCTGCATGACGCCAAGGCCCAGCGCCGCCAGCAGCGCCGCGGACGGATTGCCTGGGCGGTACAGGTTCGCCAGGCCATGCCGCAAGGCAGACGGCAACCGGAAGCGAGCGCGATTCAGAAAGGTTTTCAGCAGCGCAAGCAGGCCCGCAGCGAGACCAAGCAGGACGGCCAGCACAGCCGCGAGGCCGAAGCCGAAGATGGTGCCGATCTGGCGGGACTCCGCGACACGCGCTGCCAGCAGCACAAGCCCGCCGAGGATCACAGCGAAGGCGCCGATCTGCACACCGGAGGCTCGGATCTTGCGGGCTACACGTTGGGCGAACGGGTCGTCCGAGGCCTCCACCGCGCGACGCAGAATCAAGATCGGCCGCACGGAGCGGATATCCAACAGCGGCGGCAGG
This sequence comes from uncultured Acidobacteriaceae bacterium, assembly GCA_964246665.1. Lineage (GTDB taxonomy): Bacteria > Acidobacteriota > Terriglobia > Terriglobales > Acidobacteriaceae > Granulicella. The sequence continues at coordinate 5,128 of CAXTRU010000019.1, read as the reverse complement.
CTGAACAACAAGGTGGTGAGCACACCGGCGGTGATGCCCAGCAGCAACGCATGGGGATCGAGGAGAAATGTGGGCGTGAAGTGCAGCAGTTTGGCCAGAAACAGTGGCATCGCCAGCTGCACGCCGAAGCCCATCAACAGGCCCAGCAGGCCGCCGGCCAGCCCAAGCAGCACCGTCTGCAGCAGGTAAATTTTCATCACCTGCGTGGAGCCCGCACCAAGCGACTTCATGATCGCAATGGAATCAAGCCGCTGCGCAAGGTGCGCGCGAATGGCCATCGCTACACCGATCGCGCCCAGCACCAGGGCGACCAGCGACATGAGCGAAAGCAGCCCGGTGGCCCCATCCAGCGCGCGCGTCAGGCCTTCGTAGGCTTCGCGATAGTCGGAGACGCCCGTATCGGGCAGCGCTGTTTGCAACTCGTCACGGGCATGCAGAATTGCGTCATCGGACGCAGTCTTGCCCGGGCTAGGCGAGGGCAGACGAAACAGGATGCGCCGGTAAGCCCGTGAGCCCGGAGCCAATAATCCGCTTCCTTCCAGGGCATGCTGTGAGATCAACACACGCGGGCCGGCGGCAAAGCTTCCGGAGAGCCGGTCGGGCTCATCTTCCACCACCGCGGTGATGCGGTACAGCTTGTCGTTGAGCCGGATGGAGTCACCGAGGTGAAGGTGAAGACGCAACAGGAGGTCATCCCCCACGGCAACGCTGCTGTCCGTCACGGCCTGCGCAAGCGGGACGGACGGCGACAGCACGACTTTGCCGTAGAAGGGATAGACCGTTGGGTCAATGGCCTTGAGGCTGACCAGCAACGGATCCAGCGACGTCGCCGACGAGGCCATGGACAGCAGCTCCGTCACCGGCGTCGCCTGAGCGTGCTGCGTGGAGGTGAAGCGGCCGAGGGCGGCTGTCTCCGCGGGGGTCAGCTCTTGGTTGGAACGGGCGGCGAGGTCGGCTGCCATGATGCTGCGCGCACGCAGCAGCAGCATGGACCGGAACGCCGCGGAGAAGCCACGGACGCCCGTGAGTGCGGCCACGCCGATGGCGACGGACAACACAACAAAAGCGAATTTGCCGCGTGAGGAGCGAAGCTCTCGCGTGGCGATGCGGGCAGCGGTTGCAAGCGAAAGCCGGGCCATGCGCTTAGGCCCCAGCGAATGCAGCCGCAGCGGGGGCGGTGCGCTCGTCGGTAATGACGAGGCCGTCGCGCAGCACGATCCGGCGCCCAGCATGCGCGGCCAGGGCCGGGTCATGCGTCACCAGCACCAACGTCGTTCCTTCGGCCTGGTTCAGGCTCAGTAGCAGGTCAAGGATGTGGCTGCCGTTGGCGGAGTCGAGATTGCCTGTGGGCTCATCGGCAAGCACGATCGGCGGCCGCAGGATGAAGGCGCGGGCCAGTGCGACGCGCTGCTGTTCGCCGCCGGAAAGCTGAATGGGGTAATGGTCAGCGCGGGCGCTCAGGCCAACAGAGTCCAGCAGCGTGCGCGCACGGTCCAGGCCTGCCTTCAGATTGTTGCTTTCGTCGTTGAGTTCGTAGGGCAGCAGCACGTTCTCGAGCGCCGTCAGCGTGGGAATCAGCTGGTAGCTCTGAAAGACGAAGCCGATGGTGCGCCCGCGCAACTGCGCCAGGCGATCTTCCGGCAGATGGCTTATGTTGGTGCCGTTGAGCGAAACAGAGCCGGCGGACGGATTATCGAGCCCGGCAAGCAGGCCCAGAAGGGTCGATTTGCCCGAGCCCGACGCGCCCATGATCGCCACAAACTCACCGCGGTTCACGGTGAAGTCAATGCCTTTGAGGATGTCCACCGTGGAGCCGCCCGTGCGCAGCGACTTGCGCAGGCCTTCCACAACGATCATGGGCGGGGCGCCTGGGCCACTGGCCGGGCGAAGAGAGTTGTGTCCGTTTGCCTGCAAAAACAAGGTCCTCTGGCTAAAATCAGATACGTGCGATCTGCCCGTTCAGTTCTCATCTTATCGACTCTTCTCCCTTTGCTCGGCGGCGCCCTCATCGGCTTGCGTCCTGTAAAGGCCGCTACGCTGCATTTGGGTGGTGCTGAACCCAAGCGGCGCCCTGACCCCGGCAACGGCCGCCCGCTGCTGGTGTGCTTCGGCGACAGCCTGACCGCCGGCGCCGGTGTCGACCCGGACGAAGCCTACCCGGCCTACCTGCAGCAACGGCTGGACCAGCAGGGATATAACTACCGCGTCGTCAACGAAGGCATCAGCGGCAACACCACCAAGGACGGCATCAACCGCATCGACGAGGTGCTGCAGCTGCATCCGCAGGTGGTGGTAGTGGAGTTCGGCGGCAATGACGGCCTGCGCGGGCTGCCCGTGCCCCAGGCGCAACACAATCTTGACCTCATGGTGCAGCGCATCAAAGCCAGCGGCGCTAAAGTGGCCCTGGCCGGCATCACGCTGCCGCCGCAGTATGGCGGCGAGTACATCCGCAGCTTCAACGCGATGTTCCCTGCCGTGGCCAACAAGTATCACGTGCCGCTGTTGCCGTTTGTGCTGCAGGACGTCTACGGCGTGCCCGGCGACATCCAGGAGGATGGCGTACACGCGACCGCGCAGGGCAACAAGCAGGTGGCCATCAACGTGGAAAAGCTCGTGCTTCCGTTGCTGAAGAAGTAGTTAGCCGAGCACCACGACGGGTTGCACCAGCGTTCCGGCGATGCGTTTTGCAATGGCCAGGAGATCGCGTGGGCCGGTGAAGACTTTGACCATCGGTGCGCGCGAAAACTCCGGCACGTTGACCTGCATGCCGTTGCGGATGCGGCCCGCGGTGGTCTCGTCGACGGTGGCGGCAGGCATCTCCGGCAGTAGCAGGCGCGGGTGCACCAGCGCTGCTTCCACCTGCTCCGGCGTCATCGCGCGCAGTGTTTCTACGGTGAGTGCCTGCGGCAAAGTGAACGGCCCGGCAGAGGTGCGGCGCAGGCTGGCGAGGTGCGCGCCGCAGTCCGCCAGCTGACCGAGTTCGTGTGCCACGGAGCGCACATAGCCGCCGGAGGAAACGTGCATGTTGAAGCTGGCGCAGTCGCCTTCGAGTTCGGTTAGCTCGAAGTTGTGGATGCAAATGCGCGCGGCTTTCACCGGGACATCTTTGCCTGCACGCGCGAGCTTGTAAGCGGGCACGCCGTTGATCTTCTTTGCGGAGAAGACGGGTGGCACCTGGTCGATCTCGCCGTGGAAGCGCGACGACAATGTGCGAAGCTCTTCGAACGTGTGCGTGAGGGGCTGCGGTGCAGAGGTGGGCTCGCCGTCAGCATCGAAGCTGTCCGTGCTCCAGCCGAAGCGGATGATTCCGGTGTACTGTTTGTCGGCCCCGTTGAAGAACTGCGCCAGGCGCGTGTACTTGCCGAGCAGGAGCGGCAACACGCCCGTGGCCATGGGGTCCAGCGTGCCGAGGTGCCCAACGGTGCGCTCGCCCGTGGCGCGGCGTACGGCGTAGACGACATCGTGCGACGTGATGCCTGCGGGTTTGTCGAGGATGAGAAGGCCGTTCATGGGGCGTGCTCGCAACGTAGAGAAGCGCAGATCCCCTTCGGGGATGACAACCAAGGGAGCATCGGGGAAGCGAATGAGCGGGTTCTCGTGGAGGGCAGCCAGTGGGGCGGGAAGGAGCGCATAGGAGGGAGAAACATCAGGGCTGATGTTCGATCAGCGAGAGGAACTCGCTGCGCGTTTGGATCTGCGTTTTGAACGTACCCAGCATCGCGCTGGTCACGGTTCTGGAACGCTGCTTTTCGACGCCGCGCATCATCATGCACAGGTGTTGCGCTTCCATGATGACGGCCACGCCCTGCGGATGAATCGCGTCTTCGATGGCATCGGCGACCTCGCGCGTGAGGCGTTCCTGCACTTGCAGGCGACGTGCGAAAACGTCGACGATGCGCGGGATTTTGCTTAAGCCGATGACCTTGCCCTGCGGCACATACGCAATGTGGGCGCGGCCGAAGAACGGGAGCAGGTGGTGCTCGCATTGGGAGTAGAACTCGATGTCGCGCACGATCACCATCTCGTCATAGTCGACGTCGAACAGCGCGCCATTGATCGCTTCTTCCACGGTTTGCGCGTAGCCGCGTGTGAGGAACTGCAACGATTTTTCCACGCGCTTGGGCGTGTTCACCAGGCCGTCACGGGCGGGGTCTTCGCCGATGCGCGTGAGGATTTCGGCATAGATTTCGCGCAGGCTCGCGTCTTTCAGCGTGAGGTTTTCCGCGTCCTGCGCCTGGGCAGCGGCAGTGCGGCCCGGATGCTCGGCGCTGGGTGCTTCGATAGGTGCCTTGGTGGTCATCGCGGCCTGGGTGCAGCCTTTCTCGTTGCGCTAATCCAGCGACGGCACAGGGATGCCTTCGCCGAAGAAGTCGAATGCATTGTTGTTGGTTTCTTCAATCCGTATGCGCCGTAGGATCAGGCCCGGGTGCCCGGCTGTAAATTGCTCAAACACACGCCAAAGCTCAACGCATAGATTCTCTGTGCTCGGAACGCACTGCGCAAACGCAGGGTCCTCATTCAGGTTCGCACAGTGGAAGCGGTCGCGGAGTTCGCGCGCGGCAAACGCATCCAGATCGGCAAGGTTCACCACCATCCCTGTGTCGGCATTGACGGCGCCGGCAACGGTGACTTGCGCGGTGTAATTATGGCCGTGTCCGAAGGGGTTGTTGCACTTACCAAATAGATCGCGGTTGCGCTCGTCGGTGAGGTGACCGACATGCAAACGGTGCGATGCGCTGAAGCGAAAGCGCCGGCTGAGATTCACGCGCGGTGAGGTGATGGTGCCGGTCACGCGGCCTCTCCGTAAACATCGGCGAATAGGTCCGGCGCCTCATACACGCGCACGCGGTGCAACGTTGCGTTGGGGATCTTGCCCTCTAGGCGGTGCCAGATGGAGAGTGCAATGTTTTCCGTCGTTGGCTGCAGGTGCTGAAATTCCGGCACTTCGTAATTGAGGTGGCGATGGTCATACGCCGAAACCACCTCGCGCTCCATGATGTCCTTCAAGTCTTTAAGGTCCACAACAAAGCCGCTGACGGGGTCGGTTTCGCCTTTCACCGTGACCTCGAGCGTGTAGTTGTGGCCGTGCCCATTGCGGTTGGCGCACTTGCCGAACACGCGCCCATTC
>CAXTRU010000018.1:17139-20072 GCA_964246665.1 uncultured Acidobacteriaceae bacterium | reverse complement strand
GGGTATGCGGTCATTACCTGCACAACTTGTCTTTTTGCTGTCCTCTGCGGACAGGCCCTCAGTAAGCACGCTTTCTTGTTGCTGACTCACTCACCGGCAAGCGAGACCACTCGCGTGAATGCATCGCTCCCCTCCCTTACAGCACCTAGGAGAAACTCATGTTTCCTTCCGTTCGTCGTCATCTTGCGATGACCAGCATCGCCAGCTTTTGCTTTCTGAGTGTGCCCGTAGTTCTGGCCCAGGGCCTGAACAGCGGAGAGCCGCAGATCCTCAGCACCGGGCAGACCATCACGCCGTTGGCCCCGCGCGGCGCCAGCTTCGAGGCGCTCAATCCGGGGCTCGCCGACAACCCGCAGTACACGGTGGGCCAGGCGGTCAGCACGGCGGTGAGCCCGGACTTCCGCACGCTGCTGGTCCTTACCAGCGGATATAACCTCGAAAACTACACCTCAGGCACCAACCTGGGACAGACCAATCCTACCGACTCTACCGAGTGGATCTTTGTCTTCGACATCACGAACGGCAAGGCCGTGCAGAAGCAGGCCATCCCCGTGACGAACACCTACAACGGCATCGTATGGAGCCCGCTGGGTAATGAGTTCTACGTCTCCGGCGGTAATCAGGACAACGTCCACATCTACGCCAAGAAGGCCGGTGCTTGGGCTGAGGCTGCAGGGTCGCCGGTAGCCCTGAACCATACGCCCTCAAGCGCTGTGAGCGCGGGCGGTCTGGGCATCGCCACGCAGCCCGAGGCAGCGGGCCTTGCCGTGAACGCAACCGGAAACAAGATCGTGGTCGCCGATTACGAGAACGATGCCATCAGCACGCTGCAGAAGCAGGACGGTGCCTGGGTCAAGACGGCGGAGCTTGATCTGCGGCCCGGAAAGGATGGCACGGGCGCCTCGGGAACGCCCGGCGGTGAGTTCCCCTTCTGGGTGCAGATGGTGGGCAATACCGCATACATCTCCAGCATTCGCGACCGCCAGATCGTGGTGGTGCGCAATAATGCTGTCGTTGATCGCATTGCCGTTCCCGGACAGCCGAACAAGATGATCCTGAACCGCGAAGGCACGCTGCTGTATGTGGCGCAGGACAACAGCAACACGATCGCGGTAATCAACACAGCGAACAACAAGGTCACAGACCTGATCAAGATTCCAACGCCGAGCTCGTCCAACAGCACGTCGCCGGGCAGCACGACGCCGAACAACTACCTGGGCTCCAACCCCAATAGCCTTGCGCTTTCGCCCGATGAGAAGACGCTGTACGTCACGGCCGGCGGCCTGAATGCCGTGGCGGTGTTGCGCCTCGGGGGCAGCGGCAGCAGCTCCTTCCAGGGCCTGATCCCGACCGGGTTTTACCCCAACTCCGTCAGCTTGAACTCGGACGGCACGATGATGTACATCGTGAACGGCAAGAGTGCGACAGGGCCCAACCCGCAGAACTGTTCGACCGCCGTGGCTGGGGCGCAGACGAATGCCTGCAACGCGGCCAACCAGTATGACCTGCAGCTGACCAAGGCCGGCTTCCAAACACTCCCGGTGCCGAACTCCGCGGAGCTGACCAACCTCACCGCGAAGGTGATCGCCAACGACCATCTGGGCCGCACGCTGACGCCGGAGCAACAGGCCACCATGGCCTTTCTGCATAACAACATCAAGCACGTGATCTACATCATCAAGGAAAACCGCACCTACGATCAGGTGCTGGGTGACCTGAGCGTGGGCAACGGCGATCCCACGATCACGCAGTTCCCTGAGGCCAACACACCGAACTTCCACAACATTGCGCGCAACTTCGTGGACTTCGACAACTTCTACGACGTCTCCGACGTGAGCGGTGACGGCTGGCCATGGTCGACCTCTGCCCGCACGACGGACGTGATCGAAAAGGAGATCCCGGTGAACTACGCCGGCCGCGGTCTGGATAACGACTCGGAAGGCACGAACCGCAACCTGAACGTGGGTATTCCCAGTACACAGGCACGAGCGGCGGCCGATCCGCTGACCGGAACCGACCCTGATCTGTTGCCGGGCAATGCCAACGTCGCCGCGCCGGATGGCGACGATGACGACGACAACGAACAGGGGCAGGGCTACCTGTGGAACAACGCGCTGAAGGCCGGGCTGACTGTTCGCGACTACGGCATGTTCCTGGACATCGTGCGCTACAACCTGACCGCCGCGCCCGCGCTCAGCATCCCGGAAGACATCAATCCTGCGGCGGACAAACTGCAGGTGGCGTACTCCACCAACACAGTCCTGAGCCAGTACACCGATCCCTACTTCCGCGGCTTCGATAACAGCTTCCCTGACTATTACCGCTTCACCGAGTGGCAGCGTGAGTTCAACGGCTACGTGGCGAGCGGCAACCTGCCCAACCTGTCGCTGGTGCGCCTTATGCATGATCACTTCGGCAATTTCAGCACAGCCTTGAATGGGGTCAACACGCCGGAACTGCAGATCGCGGATAACGACTACGCTGTGGGTTCGGTAATCCAGGCCGTGGCCAACAGCCCGTACAAGAACAACACGCTCATCTTTGTGATTGAGGATGACGCGCAGGACGGTGGCGACCACGTGGACGCGCACCGCAGCACGGCGTTCATCGTGGGCCCGTATGTGAAGAAACATTTCGTTGATTCCACCCGCTTCAACACAGTGAACTTCCTTGCAACCATGGAGCAGATTCTTGGCATTGCACCGTTAAACCTGAACGACGCCAATGCTGCCCCGATGGCCAATGCGTTCAACATCGACAAGGCAGCGGACTGGAACTATACCGCGACGCCCTCGCGGTTCCTGATGCAGACGACGTTGCCGATCCAGTATCCCGCGGACATGGCGGCCAACTCGGTGAATGCTCCCAAGCCGCTGCACAATGCGGCCTGGTGGGCAGCGCAAACCAAGGGCATGGATTTCTCCGTGGAGGAT